>JAPSHM010000047.1 GCA_031179845.1 Pedobacter sp. | reverse complement strand
ATAGACATCCGCCTCTACCCATAACTGCCCGTAACCTTCCAATCTTAGGATTGGACTACCTTCCGTTACATACTGACCTTGAACTACTGATAATTCTGCTACTACCCCACTCTGCGGTGCATGAAATAGCACAAATGGATCCTTCTTTTTACCTTTCAGTAAGCGCTGTAACTGATTTTCGTTTTGCCCATATAGCAATAGCTTTTGCCTGGCAGATGCTACTAGCTGACGCTCGATTTGATCTCCTTGAAACTGTTTCTCCTGGGCTACTGCCATCAGGTATTCCTCCTGCAAGGTGGCCAATTGCTCCGAATACAATTTATAGAGCGGCTGCCCTTTGCTAATGCGCTGACCGGTTTCCCGAACAAACAATTGCTCGATCCTACCCGCTATGCGGCTGGAAATATAACTGCTTTGCTCGGGGTTGACCACTAATCTCCCATTCAGCTGCTTAGCGCCAGTCAATGAATTTTCACCGATGATTATCGTCGTAATATTGGCCAATGCCTGTCGCTTTTCGTCGATAGTCAGCGCTTCATCGTTATTGTTTTTTTCAAATGGAACCAGGTCCATGCCGCAAATTGGACAGGTACCCATCTCGTTCTTAATGACCTGCGGATGCATTGGGCAGGTATAAGTCTGCTGCTTAGCATTTCCCGCAGCAGCTTTCTGTTTTTTCTCATTGCTACAGCCACTAAGGAAAAAGGTAGGCAACATGGCCAGCAAAGCGATTCCTTTTATAAATGTTTTCCGTTCCATTTGCTTTTAGTCTTTTAACCCCACTTCAATAAAACTCTCGCTGTCTACCAGGTATGCCGCATGGCTACTGACTTCCCAACTGCTGATGTCTTGTTTTACCTGTACCAGTCCGGCTATGGCAACGCCTGTTGTTACTGCTTTAGGAACCATGACCTCAGCCTCTTTTTTAAACACCACTTGTTGGTTTCCCAACGACACAATTGCTTTTTCAGGCAGCCACCAGGAGTCGGCCACCAGAATTGGTACTTTTGCAGTCAGCAATTCACCAGCTCTAAATCCCGGCTTATTGAGGTATACCCGCGCGGTCATAAAGTTTTCGGCATTGCCAAAAACTGGCTGGATCAGGCCGAGTACCGCTGTTTGAGCAGTACTTTTATCAGCTGTTTTATAAAAAACCAGTTTATGCCCCTTTTTAACCACTGATGCTAAGGAAGGTTTGAAAGAAAATTCAGCAACCAGTTTACTCGCATCATAAACGGTAAAGAGCGACTGCCCGGCATTTACATATTGTCCTTCGCGTAAAAGCAAAGGCGAATTATTAGTGACGCCTGTACTGCCTGTCGCTACAGCGCCAGATGAGGCGGCACCCATACCTCCCATACCATCTTCGGCAGGTGCCGCTACAGGAGTGGGAGACATCGATGGCGACGAAGCAGGGCTTCCTTGAGCCGATTTTTCGAGTATATAACCATCTACGTTGCTGTATACCGGAACACGGTAATTCACTTTCCCTGTTTTGATGACTTGATTTACCGCGGATGCACTCATCCCCAAAAGCATTAATCGTTGCTTTGCGCCATTGATCAGCGTCTGGTCACCATCTGACCTCAGCAAATACAACAGTTCCTGTTGCGCAGCAGCCAGATCTGGAGAATAAATTTCCATGATCAATTGCCCTTTACGTACCGGTTGGTAATTATACCGAATCAAGAGTCGCTCTATCCTACCAGTTACCCTGCTGGAAATGTTGTTTTGACTGCGGGTATCATAGGCAATTATACCCTGAACTTCTTCTGTAAATATCCTTGTTCCATATTCTGCCCTGATCACCGGTAAGCGGGATACCACCTGCTCATTTGTGGGTTTAAGCAGATGTGACAAACCGCTGTCTATAGCTAACGCCCCTGGGTCGGTATGCACGCCGTGATCCTGTGTAGGAGCTTTTTTATCCGCATTACATCCGCTGATGATCAGTATGCAGATCACCGCCAATCCAAAGCACTTAACGATATAATTCTTTCTCATAATCGGCAATCATTACATACAATTTCAACTTTTCGTTCAGTACATCGGTTTGCATCATGGTCAGCGCCTCCCATGAATCAATGACTTCCGGCAGTTCCATCTTATTTTCCCTATAATTTAAGAAACCTACATCCAGTGTTTTTTGCAGCGTCGGGATGATCTTCTCTTCCATTGCAGCAATTCGTTTTTGCATCGATTGGATTTCGAACTGCATACCATACAGCATGCCCTGCGTTTCCTGGAGCATGGCAGCTTTTTCCTTCCCCATCGCCTGCACTTCTAACTCCATTCCTTTAACTTCTGACTTATACATTTTTGAAGACCATGGCGCAATGGGAATGCTGACCATCCCCATGACACTAAATGCTTTAGGCATCATTTTGGCCAGGGGCGACATGTGGTCAAATCTTAGTCTGAAATCAGGTTTGCTCTGCTTTTTCATGGCTTCAATGTTCAATTGCATAGACTCAATATTGTAATCCATCTTTTTGATGTCGTTCCTCGCGATGGCCAGATTGGCGGTGTCAATTATTGCGGCAGGCACAAAAACAGGCTGATAGGTGCTGTCGATCTCCAAATCTGCATTTCCAGGACGGTTCATCAGGCCGTTTAACCAGGCACGCGCACGGGCTATTTCGCCCTCCTGCATTCTGATCATGTTCCGATTTTCTTCCAGCTTTGCGGTTGTTTGATACACGCTGCTCAATTTCGAACGGTTAAACGGATACCTGATCTCCTCGATCTTTTTCATGGTCTGCATGATCTGCTCGTTTTGCTGCAAGACCTTAATTTTCTGTTGCGCAATCAGCCAGGTAAAATAAAGGCGTTTTGCCTGGGCCTTATACTCGTTTAAAGTAACGCCACGGCTTTCATTTTCTACTTTAGCCTTCGACTCGATATAACGTCGGTTCGCGTTCAGCTTGGCGGGGTTCGGGATGTCCTGTTCCAGCTGAAACATTACAGCCCCTTTATCGCCGTCGTCCATTATAGTCTGACCGGGGTATGGGGTCATAAAAGTACCCACCCCAACCATTGGAGCCATCCAGGCTGTTGCAGCGCTCGCCGAATGTTTATAGCTTTCGGCCTTTAAACCATAGGATTGCAGCATTAAGTTGTTACGATCTATCCGTTGCAACACAGTATCCAACGAAAGTACCGGGTTTTGCTGTGCTACCGCATAAAAGGGCAGCATCAGCAACAATAAAGTTATTTTTCTAATGTTGAACATCGTGCACCTCCAGTTTTCCATATTTCTTCAATTCATATTCTTTGGACATTAAAAAGATCAGCGGCGTAACCAGCAGGATATGTGTGGATGAAGTCAGCACACCACCGATCATCGGCAATACAATTGGCTGCATAATATCAACGCCAACGCCCGTTGCCCAGAGCACGGGTATCAGTCCGAAAAGCGACACACTAACCGTCATCAGTTTAGGCCTTAACCTTTTTGCTGCACCCCTGATCACGTATTCCCTTAGATCTTCTTTTGTGATCGTTTCACTGGAATTTCCTTTCAGGGCAATCAGCTGTTGCATGCTGTCGTTCAAGTAAATCACCATCACAATCCCGGTCTCCACTGCAATTCCGAACAAGGCAATAAAACCTACAGCCACCCCTACAGATAGGTTAACCCCCCAAAAATAAATCAGGTAAGCGCCACCTATTAAGGCAAATGGAACAGTGATCAGGCTTAAAAACGCCTCTCTTACAGAATGAAATGCAAAGTATAAAGAGAAAAAGATGATCACCAATACTACGGGCGCAATCCACATCAGCGTTTGCTTGCCACGGATCAAATTTTCGTACTGACCGCTCCATTCCAGGAAATAGCCTTCAGGAAGAATCCCTTTTTCCGTATTTAGCTTTTCCATTGCTTCCTCAACGGTACTGCCTAAGTCGCGGTCTCTCACATTGAACATCACCGCACCACGCAAAATGGCATTATCGGAATTGATCATGGGCGGACCATCTTCAAATTTAATATCCGCTACTGCCGACAAAGGGATCTCGCCAAAGCTGGCCGACTGTACCGGGATTCGTTCAATGCGCCCTACACTATTCCGATACTCCTGGGCCAAACGTACACTGATAGAAAACCGCTGTCTGCCTTCAATGGTATTGCCGATGGTAGCGCCACCCAAAGCACTTTCCACGATCTGATTTACATCATCAACATTTAAGCCGTAGCGGGCCAGTTCATCTCTTTTGATGTTGATCGAAAGATATTTTCCTCCTGTTATGGGTTCAACGAAAAGATCACTCACACCCGGCGTACCTTCCAGCGCCGCTTTAACTTTTTCGGAGACCGAAGCGATGGTATCCAGGTTTTGTCCGAATACCTTTATCCCTACGTCCGTGCGGATACCAGTAGCGAGCATATTGATGCGGTTGATGATGGGCTGCGTCCAACCGTTCACTACGCCTGGAATCTGCAGTTTGGCATCTAATTCTGTCACAATATCTTTCTTAGTAATGCCTTCCCGCCACTCCGATTTAGGTTTCAGTGTAATGATCGTTTCGATCATACTAATCGGTGAGTTATCCGTAGCCGTACTGGCCCTTCCCGCCTTACCCAAAACTTTATCCACTTCAGGCACGGATTTGATGATCTTATCCTGCACCTGTAAAATACGTTTGGCTTCAGCATTAGAAACATCCGGCAAAGTCACCGGCATAAACAAGATGCTTTGCTCATCCAAAGGAGGAATAAACTCTGTACCCAGATTTTTTAGTAAGGGAATGGTGATCAGGAGGGCGATGATATTGATAGCGATCGTAGTCTTTCTCCATGTTAGAACCCTGCGGATCATCGGTTCATATACTTTTTCCAGGACCCTATTCACGGGGTTGGCATGGTCTGGTCTGAACTTCCCTTTCATAAAAAACGAGATCAGTACCGGAGCCAAGGTGATCACCAATAGCGCATCGACGATCATGATGAAAGTCTTGGTGAAAGCCAGCGGATGGAAAAGCTTGCCTTCCTGTCCGGTTAACATGAATACCGGTAAAAATGAGGTAATGATAATGACTGTTGCAAAGAATACGCCTCTGGAGACCTGCTTACTGGACTTGGTGATGACCGCAAGGCGATCTTCTTCAGAAATCCAGTCCGGAGATTTTTTGAATCTATTTTTAAACCACTGTCTCATGATGTTGTCTTTTTATTTTGATCTGATTCCCACAATTCGTATCGTTCGGCCAGGTGTTTATACGCATTTTCACTCATGATGATCCCGTTATCCACGATTACCCCAATAGCTAGTGCAATACCGGTTAACGACATGATGTTGGAGGAGATGTCAAACGCATTCAATAAAATAAAACTGGCGGCAATGGTAATGGGAATTTGTATAATGATGCTCAATGCACTGCGCCAGTGGAAAAGGAACACCAGTACGATCAGTGACACCACGATCATCTCTTCAATTAGCGTATGTTTTATGGAATCGATCGATTCCTTGATCAGTTCGCCCCTGTCGTACACGATATCAAACTTTACGCCCTCCGGTAACCCTTTCGAGACTTCCTTCATTTTAGCTTTTACCCGATCGATGACTTCGGCGGCGTTCTCTCCGTAGCGCATGACCACAATCCCGCCTGCGCGTTCGCCTTCTCCATCCTGATCAAATATCCCCAGCCGCGTTTCTCCTGTCATCTGTACCGTAGCCAGATCAGAGATCCTTATCGGTGTGCCGTTTTGGTTCTTTACAGGAATGTTTGCAATCTCTTCCTGTGATTTTAGGTAACCTGAAGTTTTGATGATGTAGCCAATTCCGCTCATTTCAAATTTTCGCCCACCCGATTCATTGTTATTGCTCCTCACCGCAGCGATCACCTGAGGTATACTAAGCTTGTAATACAACAGTTTATTTGGGTCTATAGAGATCTGGTATTGTTTCTGAAATCCACCAAAAGATGCGATTTCGCTTACTCCGGGAACATTTTGCAAAGCAAATTTGACGTACCAATCCTGTATGGCCCGCTGCTCACCCAGATCCATGCCGGGAGCATCGAGTGTATACCACAAGATGTGCCCTACTCCTGTGCCATCTGGCCCAAGTTGCGGTGCTACACCTTCGGGCAGATTTTGAGATATGGTATTGATCCGTTCCATCACCCGTTCCCGGGCCCAGTATACATCCACATCGTCTTCAAAGATGACGTAAATGAAGCTCATGCCAAACATCGACGATCCCCTTACATATTTGATCTTCGGGATGCCCTGTAGGTTGGTAACCAAGGGATAGGTCACCTGGTCCTCAATCAGTTGCGGTGATCTGCCCATCCATTCCGTGAATACGATCACCTGGTTTTCCGAAAGGTCCGGTATCGCATCAATCGGGTTCTTTTGAATGGAAAATACTCCCCATATAAACAAACCGACAGAAAGCGCCAGCACAATGAAGCGGTTGTGCATCGACCATTCTATAATTTTATGTACCATTATTTAAATACCCTCATTCTTCTTAACATGCTCTTGTGATAATGATACGCTTGTTGGGCGCTATGCCCAACAAGCGATATCGTTAATGTGTTTTTGCTTTAGCAGCACTTTTACCTGTGCCATTCCGATCATATTGGCAGCAGTCTTCCAGACTTTCATAAGCTTGTGTACTGGCTTTAAATTTTGGCGTGTCGTAACCTGCTGCAGCCACTTTTTGCTGAACCTGTTCGTTGCTGATCTTTGCAGAATCGTAACTTACTGTAAGCACTTTTGTAGTTTTATTCCATTCTGCTGCACTTATACCAGGTACTTTAAGTGCGGTTTCAATTTTCTTTTTGCACATGCCACAGTTACCAGATACGTTGATTTTTTCTGTTTTTGATTGTGCAAACACAGCACTGCTAAGGAAAGTCAAAACGACTACCGAAAGAATTCTTAATGATTTCATTTGAATTGGTTTTAAAAAAAGTTGTAAATAAAGTTGTAAATAGAGAATTGTTGGCTTATGGTAAAGCCATGGCTATAGCATTGAATATGCTATGCATAGTAAAAAATGAAGGGTATTATATTCTGTAGGTACAGTTTTTCTGGTAGACAGGAATTGGTTGTCCTGAAGGTGGTGCATTACTCAATGCTTCTCTGGTGATTCTTACCGGTATAAGTGCCTGGTAATTAGAATACAACTCGGGTTGTAAGATTGCGGAAGATACAGATTCAAATTTATAGACAACCTGACTGGCCTTTTGGGATTTTTCGACTTTAGCCTGTTGTTCAACATCTTTGCAACAAGACTTTTTATCATCCGATGTTTTAGGCATTCCACAGAAATCACAAACTTTAGCAGATTGCTTTGCAAGGCCCCAGCTAACCAGCTCTCCCATGCAATAATGAAAGTGCATAGATGCCCCACTGGAAACTCCCAGGTAAAAAATGGCAAGTATGGTTAGCAGTGTCCTTTTCATTATTATTCAAAGATGGAAAAAAGGAACGGAAATATACTTATATAATTCCGTTCTTTTTTTACATCATGTTTATTTCGAAGCAAATAGGCTGTTTAGGAGTTCGTTTCTGTTGCAGTATATCCAGCTTTTTCAAGCGCGTCAACCACAGTCGCAACTTCCAGCTGCTCATCCGCTTGTATCGTTAATGTTTTTTCCGGGTTTTCAATGTCGACTTCCCACTTGGAGATTTCCGGGATGTTGTTAAGTATTGGGGTAACGGCGGCAATACATCCGCCACATTTGATATTCGTTTTGAATTTTAATGTTTCCATGTTCTTATTGATTTATTCTTTGTTATGTTAGTATTCTTGTTAGTGTTTCTTGTGCTTTCCTTTAAAGGCTAAAGTTTAGCAAATTTCAAGCGAAGACTGTTACTGACCACGGATACTGAGCTTAAGGCCATGGCCGCTCCTGCAATCATTGGATTCAACAGGAATCCGTTTACCGGGTACAGCAATCCAGCCGCAATGGGAATACCGATCAGGTTGTATATAAACGCCCAGAACAGGTTCTGCCGAATGGTCCTTACTGTTTGCCTTGACAGGCGCAATGCTCTAGGTATTTGCTGTAAGTCTGAAGAAACCAACGTAATTTTTGCCACATCAATGGCAATATCAGATCCTTTGCCCATCGCAATTGAGACATCCGCCTGGGCTAAAGCCTGACTATCATTTATCCCGTCACCAATCATGGCCACCACCTTACCTTCTGCCTGTAATTTTTTGACGAACTCAGCTTTATCTGAGGGCAGTACCTCAGCCTGGAAATGATCGATACCTGCCTGACTGGCGATAGAAGCGGCAGTCTGCTGATTGTCGCCCGTTAGCATATAAACAGCTATTCCCTGAGCTTTGAGCGCAGAAACAGCTTTGGCAGAACCGGGCTTAATCTGATCCGCAATGGCCACAATGGCCAAAACGTCTGTGGCATTGCAAAAGTATATTACTGTTTGTGCCAACTGTTGAAGTTCAACGACCTGCCCCTTTAATTGGTCAGAAATTCGCACACTTTGTAATTCGAGCAGTCTGTAACTGCCTGCCCAATACTTTTCGCCATCAAACATGGCCGTCACTCCTTTACCCGTCAAACTTTCAAAACCATTTACCGCCGCACTTTTTACACCTTCCGCTTTCAGCCTGCGAACGATCGCTTCGGCCAGGGGATGCTCAGAAGCCTGTTCTAAGGCCATTAAAACTCCCTGCAAAGTGGTCTTGTCCATAGGCAGGTCTGTCGCCCATTCCACCTTTGTTACTTCCGGCTTGCCTTCTGTGATCGTTCCGGTTTTATCTAAGATGACAGCGTTTACTTTATAACCGGATTCCAATGCATCCGCATCTTTAATCAAAATGCCACTTTCTGCACCTTTACCAATTCCTACCATAATTGCCGTTGGCGTTGCCAATCCTAAGGCACATGGGCAGGCAATAACCAATACGGTGACCATCGCCAGCAACCCCTGGGTAAAAGCATGTTCTCCGCCAAACAGCAACCATACGCCTAAGCTGATGATGGCAATGAGGATTACAATAGGCACAAATATCCCTGCAATCTGATCAACCAGCTTCTGTACCGGCGCTTTAGAACCCTGCGCATCCTGAACCAATTTGATGATCTGGGCCAGCATGGTTTCCCCACCTACCTTTTCAGCTTTGAATTTGAAGCTTCCTTTTTGATTGATGGTCCCGGCGAAAACCTGGTCGCCCGGTTTCTTTTCCACTGCCACAGGTTCCCCGGTAATCATACTTTCATCTACATATGAATTGCCTTCATCGATTACGCCATCTACCGGAATCTTTTCGCCTGAACGTACCAGCAGCCGATCGGCGATTTTTACATCTGCAACAGCAATTTCCTTCTCGACAATTTCCTTCTCTTCATTTTCTGTGATGAGGATTACATGTTTAGGTTGCAGACCAATTAGCTTTTTGATGGCTGATGATGTATTTGATTTCGCATTTTCTTCAAGTAACTTTCCTAACATAATGAAGACAATGACCACCGCAGCTGCTTCAAAATACACATGAGGATGCAACCCTCTATTGTGCCAGAATTCCGGATAAAAAGTGTTGAAAACGCTGAAAATATACGCTATACCAGTGCTTAAAGCCACTAAGGTATCCATATTGGCTTTTAACTGTTTTCCTTGTTTCCAGGCGTTTATGAAGAAATTCCGGCCAAATACGAATAAAACTGGCGCGGTTAAGATCATCATGATATAATTACCATAAGGCATGTCCATGAAAAACATACCAATGATCACAACAGGTATGGTTAAGATGGACGACCAGATCATTCGTCTTTTTAGCGCTTCATAATTATTTCGCTGAACTTTTTCCTGCAACTCTTTGGCACCTTCCTGTTGCAGGATCAAGTCGTAACCGATGGATTGAACTGCTTTTTGCATGCTTTCCAGCTGCACTTCGTCGGGATGATAGGTCACCTTTACTGACTGGGTCGCATAGTTAACTTCTGCTTTCTCCACGCCAGGTTGCGCATTTATCATAGATTCAACGCTTACAGCGCAGGCGGCACAGCTCATCCCAAGCACCGGTACTGAAATCGTTTCTACATTCTTGTTCATGATTTTTTTTTTACAATACAAATATAACCCTGCAACAGCCCTGCTGTTTTACAGGATTCTGTGAATAATTTATATAATTTTGAACAAAAGAGATTGATTTCAACGTTTCAGATGTGTAAATCCCTTGAAGCACCGATACAACAGGTACACCACAATTATTGCCAGCGTTATTCCAAAATAAACCCATACTTTCGCCGGTTTGCTTACTTTAATGGATTGCTGCTGCTTCGCTTGATGCTGCGCTTCTATTTTTACTTTATCTGTTCTACTTTCATTAGCCTGTTCTTTGATCAGCTGATATTGATAAATGGAACTATCATTCCAATAAGTATACACATGAGTTTCCTTATTGGCGCTTCTTAAGATTAGTTGGCTGGATGCAGCCAGACTTGCGGATGTCACTGTATTTGTTGCGTTTTTTTTGGTCGTACTTTTAAATAGGTTACATCCGGAACAACAGAGTAGAAAAAGCATTATGGCGCAGGTCCTTCTCATCTCTCAGATGGTTTTATCCAATCTGCGAACTTACTGATCGTTCGTGTGTGTCGAATGCGTCTAAAAACTCCGGTTCCTTCCCTGCTGCCATCCAGCGAAGTGTTCCCCTCAATGCTGTAAATCCACTCATTCTTCCTGCTTTCAACCAATCCAACGTGTGCAATCCTGTTTAAGCTAGAGAAATAAATGCCAAATACATCTGAGGGTTTGGGCTCTTTTATAATTCTTGAAGAAGGAAACATAGCCGGCGACCATGCGGTATTGGGCTTGGAGTGACCAGCCTGTCCAAAACACCAGCTGACGAAACTGGCACACCATGGCGCTGGATATTTGATCCCTGTGTACGACAGGTAAATGCTCACGCGCTTTCCATCGTTTCGTCCTGATAACTCTCTGACCCCCAGCTCTGCGCTTGCGACCCTAAGCACTTTACTTCGCTCATCCGAAAGTTGGTCTGACTTCACTACAATACGGCCAGCATGCAACCCACCCCTGCCAGTAAAAGCAAGGCATACAAGCACAATGCAAATTTTAATTGTTCCCATGATGGTAATGATTCAAACTGTAAAACCATACTACCCAAACCCGGCAGCCCAATACTCACCCAAAACCGCTGCAATAACCACCAACTTAAACCCATGGTAACAAAAAAGCAGATCTGGCTCAGTAAGATCAACAACCAGATATTAGGGTCAACAAAACCTACCGTCTCATCTGATCCGGTTACCAGACGCTGCAACAAAGGCCAGCAAATCAGTAATAACCCAAACAGGCAATATGGAAGATAATTTTGATAGGAAAATCTGGTGTCGGTGCCGTCTATTGCTTTCAGCGCCACCGTAGTTTTAATGTCATTGAATAATTTATGTGTTTTCATAACTATAATTTTAAAAATGGGACTGTGGATTGCACAGCCCCATTCGGTTAAATAACGGACACTTGCCCTACATAAAAACTGTCGCTAATTAGTTTCGCATCTTCAGAACCGAAACTCAGCCAACATTCCACGGCATTGCCAGTAAAATCGGGCGGCAACTGCATGCTGTAAGTAAGCGCTGACCTAAGTATTACGCCCTTCAGGGTTACAAACTTGTCCCGAATCGGATTGTACACTAAGAATGTTGCTTTATCTGTGCCCAAGGCGTTGCTGTCACCAATTGGGGCTGCCCAGCTAAAGTCCAGCTTAGCGCCAGCAGCAGCAGCTACAGCAATGCTTTCTGGTAAGTCAAGCACTCCGCGGCTAAACACAACCTTCCCATAGTCTATTGCATAATTAGGAGCAACTCCAGTCACAGCATTTGCAAGATTGTAGGAAAGTGCGGCATTTCTTGGCGACATTTCTGAATCATATGAGGCGAACCCCACATTTAAAATTCCACCCAAGCGCCTTAACCATTGCACCACCAACCTCCATTTGTTCTGCTGATTTAACTGCAAGACGGTTGGCGGGGTACTTGATTTTGCCGGACGCATAGAGAAAACATTTTTTCCCCTTACCACCCGGCCAACATTATTACCTGTACGCCCCGTCAAATGATAGTACGGACCTCCTGATAAAAATCCCATATTCTTAAAATTAGATGATTCAATAAGAATGCACCTTTGAAGCTTTCCGATCTCCTGGCCAGTAAGATGTTCTTTGCCCGATGCTATAAACGAAGATAAGCCGGTTAGTCGTAAGATCCTTGTGCCGTGGGCCACAACGGGCACTTACAGGCATCAACAAACCTATACGATAGCGTCAGCTCAGTTGCGCAAGGACCAGGTCTAACGTTAATCCCGTGTGCTTACAAAACTCTTCGACAGTAATTTGCTCGCGGCTACTTTTACTGAATCTACGTTTGATCACAGCAATAATTTTCTGTGCAGCTGTTCTTCCTTTCCCTGTTAGCTTTTGCACGTCTTTGGTGTACATAAATAATCTCGACATATCAACTCCTTTTTTAAACTGTGTGTTTTGAAACTGGCACAGCGCCAATTGTCGGCGCAAGGTGTTTAATACAATACTTAGACTTCTTTATGAAGACGATAGACCCGGTCTTCATTTGCAGCGATGGACAAGGCGTGGACGACCGTCAGAAATTCTTCCTTTGCTCCCTTCCAACTAAACCGTACATCCAAATGTTCTCCGGAACTTTTGCTTTGGAACCAAAGTTGTACCGACATCAGGTATCCTTCAAGTACACATTCCAACACCCAGGTCCGGGCACGGTGGTCTTTGAGTTCAAGATAGCTGTTCACCTCTGCACCTACTCCTACAGAGTCGCTGATGTCTTTCATCTCCTGGACGAACGCTTTAGCTTCGGTTAAATTGTTGATTCGGTATAGGATACCATTACGCTTAAAAACCATGCATGCACGATTGTTGCGTTTGAAATAAATGTTCAATTGAAAACGTTTGCTCATAACAATAGGATATTTGATTATGATGAAATTAACATTTTCTACAAGTACCTACAATTAACAAATGTTAACTAGTATTTATTTTCTTAGATGATCATCTCCATAACCTCCATTTTTTCTAATCCTGCAGAGATTAACGGCTGTTGTTCCGAGGCAACTGGCAATGTGCATTTGGTAAATAAACGATTCTACATCTTCGCTATAATGATCCAGGAACGCAGCATAGCTTTTTGCGCCGGGCATTTTGCAAATGTTGTTCTTTATTTGTTGATCCGTCCGTCCCGCCGAAATGATCTGAAGGGCTAAATTTGCAATCTCCGGTACTTCGGCGGCCAGTAAGGCATAAGAAGAATAGCTTAAGCCGATTACTGTACTACCCTTGGTGATTTCCATAAAACAGCCAGCTGGTTGTTTCCTCATATAGCTATCCTCCAATAAAAAGATCTTTTGAGGCAAAGAAATGTCTTCTGTAACCTGCTTCCACAGTTCCCGGTCTTCCTCTGGTTTATATTCTGTGTATGTTCTTATGTAACCTTTTATTAGCCAGTAAGCCATATCAGCCACTTCCTCTGGCTTAAACACCAGGTGATCACAATTGTAAGTAATCGGTTCGGTTAGATAAGGATACAGCAGATCCGCAAATTTATCCGGCATCGGGATGAAATTCGACAAATAAGCTAACAGATCTTGGTAATAACGATAGCTTTTCATTTGAAAGCACTTAATTTAATCGTTTTAACAATTACTAAATGTACAATAATAAATAATATTGTTATAGTAAATTTATAATGCCTGAGAAATAATAATTCAAATGACACTTAAAATTTGCAAAATATAGGTTTCAATTAAAAAAACAGTTAAGCAGCTACATCCCTTTGAGCTGTCGGCGATTTGTTTTTCGCTACATTTGAGGATATACCATACTTTATTCACAATTTGCCATCGGGATACCAAATAAAGGTAATCTCAACTACCTATGACAGATAACAATGCAGCTTTGAAGGCACTCAACAAACTTAACGAGGAGCTGGAAAACTATTTTCGAAATACCATTATCCCGCAGCTTTTTGTGGACGAGCACTTAGTCCTACGTAAGTTCACCCCACCTGCCATGAAGCAGTTTAACCTCAGAGATGAACATATCGGTAAGCCGCTTGCAGATGTCCACGAAAATTTCCGCTTCCCAACGATCATAGAAAATATTCAACAGGTGATTGATTCGGGAGAGATATTAGAGAAAGAGATCCAGACAACAGACATGCGTTGGTACCAAATGAATATTCTACCATACCTGGTTCGGAAAACGAAAAAAACAAATGGTGTGATCATCACCTTTATGGATATCACCCCGCGCATCAAAGACCTAAAGGAACAGGAAAAATTGATTGCAGACCACGAGCTTTTGCTGGATACAATTGCCCATGACATTAAAAACCCGCTTACCTCTTTGGGCATAGCGATTGAAATGCTTAATAAGCAGCAATCTGAAAATCGAACGGAACGGTTCCCTGTTCTGCTGAAGAACCTGGATAGCAGTCTGACCAAATTGAAAGCGATCATTATAGATTTGGTGCAATCGCGCTGGCAGCACCGCCGGTACCAGGCGGTAGAGGAAATGCTGGATCTGGAAAACATACTTGAAGATGTCAGGTTAACATTGGCACCGCAAATCTTTGAATCCGGCACGTCTATTAAATATGAGCTTGATACCACCCAGGTTACGTTCGTTAGGCGCAAGCTACGTAGCATTCTGTATAACTTGTTAAACAATGCAATAAAATACAGCTCGTTGGAGCGCGTGCCGGAAATTCATATCAAATCCTATACCGAGGATGGCTATATGGTTATTAGTGTTACTGACAATGGGATCGGGATTGACCCGAAGAATCAGGATACGGTATTTGAAAAATACAATCGCATAAGCGATTCAATTGAAGGTAACGGTGTCGGGTTATACCTGGTTAAACAGAATTTGATTTCTTCGGGTGGCAGAATTACCGTGGAGAGTGAATTGGGCAAAGGCACAGTCTTTCGGGTATTTTTAAGACTGGACGAGTAATGAACTAGACGCTATCCAATCAAGCAATACTGCACAGGTAAATTTTAATATCTATAACTCAATGTGTTACAAAAAAAAGTTAACAAATATTTTATGAAAACACTTGACAAACGTAACTTTATTAATTACATTTGTTTTGTAATTCAAATAATATGAAAGCTGACGCTAAATTTTCAACCGCAATCCATGTATGCCTTTACCTTCATTACAGAGGGGAAAAGCTACTTTCTTCACAGGAGATGGCAGCAAGTGTGAACACTAACCCGGTTGTGATTAGACGGGTTTTAGCTGAACTTCGTAAAAAGGATATTGTAGGAAGTGTGGCCGGCAACCAGGGTGGCTTTTACCTCAAGAGAGCTGTGGACAAAATTAGTTTGTGGGACATTTATCAGGCCGTAAACGACAGGGAGCTGTTCCAGAAGCCGAAAGTGAATGAGGAATGCCCGGTGAGCAGCAATCTGGCGCAATTGGTCAAATTGCCGTTTCAGGCGGCCGAAAATGCGATGCAGCCAAGCCTGGAAAAGATAACGATTTCAACGCTCTATAATCAGTTGGACGATATACTTAAAACGTCACCAAAGTTCTGTTAACTGATCCTGGAAAGAAAACATCAGGATTTTTTATTGCCCTCAATTGTAACAAATAAAGTTTTATTTAATAATTAATAATCAAGATCATGAACAATCCATCAGTTACACCAACCAACAGCAGCCAGTCGCCGCTGAATTATGCTCAACAACAAAACACAGCACTAGGCTTAGATGCTGTAAAGATCCAAAAGCTGAATGCATTTGGAATGGGCGTATCCCGTTACGGATTAGCAGCGCTTCTGCTGATCTTCGGCGTCCTTAAATTCACCAATTTTGAAGCCAAGGCTATCCAGCCCCTGGTAGAGAATAGTCCATTAATGTCGTGGCTTTACCAGGTGGCTGATCTCAGAACCACATCCGGAATCATCGGTGTGGTGGAAATAGGTTTGGCCGTTATGATTGCCTTGCGGGCATGGTTCCCAAGAGTATCTGCGCTGGGAAGTATAGGAGGTATTTTAATGTTTGTAACCAGCCTTAGCTTTTTAATTTCCACACCAGGTATGTGGACAATATTGGAAGGATTGCCTGTACCTACTGACGGCGGCTTCATAATGAAAGACCTTATCCTTCTTGGCGTTTCAATATGGACTGCCGCTGAAGCCCTTCAGTACGCACATGCAGAAAGGAACAGAAGATAAACCTTACTTTATCCCTTTACGGCGACCTCAGAAAGTAAGTGCGCCTCTGATCGTTGTCGGTCCGTTGATGATCGCCTATTGGCGAAAATAATTTGGACGCTTATCCAATTACCCTTAAATCAATAAAACATGAAAGTCTACAAAACACTACTTGCCATTACACTGCTTATAGCGGGTATGGTGGCCTGTTCAGAAATGAACAACAAAAGCGATTCCGGAGAAGCCACATCTTCAAAAGAGAAACAGTATGCCATATTCGACGACAACAATAACCTCCTTCGTCCTAAAGACTATAGATCATGGATCTTTATGGGCACTTCCAGTACACCGAAATCAGAAGATCCAAATGTCATTTTCCCGGACTTTCAAAATGTTTACATAGACCCTGTAAGCTTTGCTTACTGGAAAAAACACGGAGAGTGGAGAGAAGGGACCATTATTGTGAAGGAATTACTGCGTCAAGGTGATGCCGTTTCATCTGTTGGGCACGGTTTTTTTCAGGGTGCACATTTTGAAGTAGCTGCACAGGTAAAGGATAGCAAACGCTTTCCTACAATGCACAACGGTTGGAACTATTTTGGATTTGCAGACTTCGAAAAACTCAAGCTCAATGAAGCTTCGATACCTTTGGGGAATCAGTGTGCTAGTTGTCATAATAATACCGCCATAGACGGCGATGTGTTTTATCAATACTACCCGGTTATACTGGCAGCGAAAGGATATGGGGATGGAAACCCGGAAAATGAGAATACCCGTCCGGGGCTCGTAGCAGACTATAAATATGTGAGTGCGGTAAAGATGAACCCAAACTGCAAATAATGAAGGACAATTTACAATTAATATAGTAGTGATTAGGAAATAGAAAATCTTCCGTGCTTAATAGCCTCTGCCTAGCAGAGCATGATAAAATAGGAAACTTACTAATAAAAAGTACAGTAGGCCAAAGATCAGTACAGGTACAGCACGCTGGATCTTGTTAATCCATACAAATGCGGGTAAAATCTGGAGGGCATGCAGGCCAAAGAAATGCGCAATTCTAAGGTCTCCATGATTTTTGCTCCAGTTTACAAACGGAATGCCTGCTCCACCGTCAGATGCGCCCACGGTATGGGCCATTCGCTGCCCGATAAATCCACCTTGTAGCGCGAAGATTGCGGAAATGATTATTCCTAGACGGATGGCCCAGGTCATTGCCTGATTCAGTTCTAGTGGTTTGTGTTTTAAGAATTTGAAACCGAGAAATATTGAAAATAAAGTTTGAGCTGTAATGACGATTCCCATTAACCCGTAGAGTACAATGTTGTATAATCCAGATTGATTAAAATGTGAAAGTTCACCACGAGCGGCTTGGGAAACGATAGCAAGCATTTCAAAACTCATAGCAAAAATGGTAAAACGAACGAAGCGTCTTTTATATTTTTCATCCGGCAGGTATGGTAAGATCAATACCCAGCTGAGGCAATATATGCCGATGGAAAGTGCAAATTTCAGTGGTTTAATCCAGAGATTAATACCCAGCAACTGCCCCTTTTCAAACGGCAGCATCGCTAAAAGTACCATAGCCAGCAACAAGTGGATGACACCGCAATTAAAAAGCGGAGTAGTAGCTTTTTCTCTATTCTTAAGCAGTAGGATTAATGATTTCATCGCAGCCAAATTCCATAAAAGCATTTAGAAAGAAAATAACATAGGTTACTAAAGAACTTTTCTAATTAACTTAAGTTAGGATTTCCTGCTGGCGATATTTCTGCGAATACGGCTTAGACTTTGGGGCTGTATGCCTAGATAGGTTGCAATATGTTGAACTGGGATACGCTTGAGGATATCTGGATGATCTTTAATTAGGTTCAGGTACCGTTGTTCAGCTGGCAAACTGGTCAACTCATTTCTAGAACGCTCAGCCTTAATAAACAAGTTCTCTGCAATTAGTCTTCCGAAGCGTTCATACTTCACTCCTTTGGCATAAAGCTGCTGCATGTCGTCATAACTCAAGGAAAAAATCTCAGTAGCTTCAATTGCCTGAATGAAGTGTGAAGAAGGCTGACGTGTTAAAAAGCTTTCATAGTCTCCAAGCCACTCTCCTTCAAAGGCAAACCAATTACTTTGTTCACCTTTGTCATTCAGGGAAAAATATCGAAGGCCCCCACGGTTGACGATAACCATCGTTTTGCAAATTTCTCCTGCCTCAAGGATAAAGTCATTCTTATTCAGCATACGGGGTTTTAGCAGCTTAAGAAAGTAAAACAATTCTTCCTCATCAAATTCAACCAGCCTGGTCAAAGCATTAATAATAATATCGTACATAATAACATCAGCCGTATAAGCTTTCAATGGAAAGGTAGCCATTATTCAGCGCTAACACAAAGTGTATTGTAATGTCCATTCCTGATTTCAATGACTTGTTGGTTAGATTCTCAGTAGGCATTGGTTAGGGGTTGGTTAGGCCTTGTCTTGGCTGTAGCCTTATCAACGCCTATATAGAAAGCTTACAATACCTACTAAGTATTAGCTACAATATTTGGATAGATGATGTTTATTAATTACATTTATTTAACTATT
>JAPSHM010000293.1 GCA_031179845.1 Pedobacter sp. | reverse complement strand
CTACCGGTAAAGTACAACCACGTGTACAGCTTACCTGGGATATTAAAGGTGAAAAGAAAGATATCATCCGCTTTGGCGGAGGTTTATTCTCTTCCTATCCGGTGAATTATGCCCAGGTTAATAACATCCAGAACAGCGGAACCAAGGTAGCATCAATTGATGTATCCCGTCCTACAAGCGGCCCAAGTTTGGTTCCAACTCCTGACTTCCCAGCCTACCGTGAAGATCCTTCTACAGCGCCTGGAATCATTGACGGTGTACCCTATGTGTCTACCATCAACTTAAACGATCCGAATTTGAAAATGCCTTCTATTTTCAAAGCCAACTTGAGCTATAACAAGATCATTGGCGACCGGTTGAGACTTGGTGTTAATTTTCTGTATTCTTACACCAAAAACAACTACGTTTATCTGGACAGAAACCTTGTTGACGATCCATATTTCCGCCTTGCAAATGAAGAAAACAGAAGTGTATTTGTACCTGCTGCATCGATTACACCTTCAGGAATTACCAATAACGTACTGGGCAGAAAGACTCAGGAAGTTGGTCGCGTGTTGATGCTAACCAATGGTGCTAACCTCGAGCAAAAAGCAATGATCCTTGATGCCAGCTTTAGATACCTGAAAGACGGCTATATCAATGTGAGCTATACGTTGAACGATACAAAAGACAACACCTCATATAACGGGAACGTTGCAAACACCTCTACATTCAGACCTGTAAAATCTGATCCACGTGACCTAAGTCAGATGGTTTATTCTGACAACCATTACAGAAACAAGCTTGTAGTCTATGGAACAACTCCAACCTGGCAAGGCTTCTCGTTGAGCGGAACATTCCGTGGGATGGGTGGATCACGCTACTCTTTAACTGTTGATGCAGACATCAATGGAGATTTCGTAGGCGGTCCGGGTAATGACAATGATCTTGCTTTCGTATTCGATCCAAATCATGCCAATACCAGTCCAACTGTTAAAGCATCAATGGAAAAAATATTGAACAATCCAGATAATAGAGCCAAAGATTATATTGTTGAAAGCCTTGGTAAAATTGCCAACAGGAATGGCGGTGAGAATCCATTTTCCGGGACTTTTGACTTGCGGTTAATGAAAGAATTTAAAACCTATAAAGCGCAAAAACTTACACTGAGTGTGGATGTGTTCAACTTCGCTAACCTGTTAAACAAAGAAAAAGGCGTAAACTACAATCTGGGTAACCAAACTTTATTATTAGTTACGAAGTTTGACCAGGCGAAACAACAATACGAATACCGCGTAAATGAAAACGTTGGGGTTACACAAGCAGGTGGCTCACCGTACCAAATTCAACTGGGCGCCAGGTATTCATTCTAATTTTGATAAAATGAAATTGATTTAAAAAATGGATTCACGTAGAAATTTTATTAAAAAAGCAGCACTTCTTTCGGGAGGTGCTGCTTTCATCAATACCCTGCCGCCGGTTATTCAAAAGGCGCTGGCCATTGACCCCGCCTTAGGCAGTACATTTTACGATGCGGAACACATTGTGTTCCTCATGCAGGAAAACCGTTCTTTCGACCACCAGTTTGGCATGCTTCAGGGCGTCCGCGGCTTCAACGACCCAAGGGCAATTGACCTGCCTAATAAAAACAAGGTCTGGCTTCAAACCAATAAAGAAGGCGAAACGTATGCACCATTTCACCTAAACATTAAGGAAACGAAAGTTGCCTGGATGGGTTCTACACCGCATAACTGGACCGACCAGACCGATGCCAGAAATGAAGGCAAATACGATAAATGGCTGATCTATAAGAAACCGTATAAAGTAACTTATGCCCATATCCCATTAACCATTGGCTATTGTAAACGGGAGGATTTCCCTTTTTACTATTCCCTTGCAGATGCATTTACGGTATGCGACCAAAACTTTAGCTCCGTACTTGGAGGCACGCATCCAAACCGCTACTATTGGATGACAGGCACTAGCCGGGAGAAAAATACACCGGAGGCACGCGCCCATCTTTGGAACATCAGCAATTATGACAAGCCAACCTTAAACTGGAAAACCTATCCGGAAAGATTGGAAGAGAATGGCGTTGCCTGGAAGATCTATCAGAATGAAACAACAATGGGTTTCGGACTAAATGGTGAGTCCAGTTCCTGGTTAAGTAGTTTTGGTACTAACGTGCTGGAATATTTCGAGCAGTATCAAATTCGCTACCACCCAGGGGCGATTGTCAACCTGACGGAAAAGAAAAACGCATTGCTGCAACAAATAGCTGATGCACCGAAAGGAAACCTTACGGTCGAAGAACAGTCGAAAATTGAAGCGATCAAAAGATTGCTATTAAAAACTGAAGAAGATCAAAAGACTTATACATCCGCCGCCTATGATGCCCTTTCAGACTTCACCAAAAACATCAATAAGAAAGCATTCAGCACCAATTCCGGGGATCCCGACTACCATAACCTGGCAGCCCATAAGTACGATGACAAAGGAACTGAGCGAACGCTCAACATTCCCAAAGGAGACATCTTCCATCAATTTAGAAAAGATGTTAACGAAGGCACATTGCCTACGGTATCCTGGCTAATGACACCAGCAAACTTCTCCGACCATCCTGGAACGCCCTGGTTCGGTTCCTGGTTTGTGAATGAAGCAATCGAGATCCTTACCAAAAATCCAGAAGTATGGAAGAAAACTGTGTTCATCCTAACTTACGATGAGAATGATGGTTACTTTGACCATGTCCCTCCTTTTGTCCCACCACACCCCTTTAAAGAAAATGCCGGAAAAGTATCTGAAGGGCTAGACACCAAACTGGACTTTGCGACTAAAGAACAGCAGACCAATCCTTCTATGAAGGAGGATAGGTTCAGAGAAGGCCAGATCGGCTTAGGGTATCGGGTACCGATGGTCATCGTTTCACCCTGGACCCGAGGAGGTTTCGTTTGTTCGGAGGTGTTTGACCATACTTCATCACTTCAGTTCCTGGAGACATTCATCGAAAAGAAATTCGGTAAAAAGATTGTTGAAGAGAACATCAGCCCTTGGAGACGCGCCGTGTGTGGCGACTTGAGCTCGGCCTTCAGACCTTACAACGGCGAAAAAATTGACCAACCTCAATTCCTTGAAAAAGCACCTTTCTTCGAAAGTGTTCATGCTTCACAATATAAGGAACTGCCTGATAATTACCGGAAACTTAACCAGGAGGAGATTGCACAGATCAACAATGATCACCAGCACTCGCCTTACTTCCCTCAACAGGAAAAAGGGATCCGCTCCTCTTGCGCACTACCCTATGAATTGTATGTAAATGGAAAACATGATGGCAATCAGTTTGGCATTAGCTTCAAAGCTGCAAATAAAACCTTCGGTAAAAAAGCGCTGGGAGCAGCATTTAGTGTATATTCGGTGAGTCCGTTCAAAGGCGAAGTGATGCGGAGCTGGGATTATACAGCAGTAGCTGGCGACACTTTAACGGATACCTGGAAACTTGAAGATTTCAGTGAAGGAAAGTATCACTTGAGGGTTTACGGACCTAATGGCTTCTTCAGGGAATTTATAGGAGATAAAAATGATCCGGCCTTGCAGATTGAATGCAGATACGAACAGGACGAGAAAAATCCTTTGAAGTTAAGTGGCAATGTGATCTTTACAGTTACCAATCTTTCAGGTAAAGCACAGTTAGTAGACATCACCGACAATAGCTACAAAACAGAAAGTAAAACCCTGAAGGTAGCTGCTAAAGGTAAGTCAAGTATTGTGCTGGATCTCCAAAAAAATTACAACTGGTATGATTTCAGTGTGCAGATCAAAGGAGACCATAGCTTTTTGCAAAAGTTTGCCGGGCGGGTTGAAACCGGAAAGGTTACCAAAACTGATCCTTTAATGGGCAGAATGATATAAATTAAATGCGGGTAAGACGTTACTTTTTCTTTCTCTTCTGGTTTTTGCTACAGAGTTTTTCTGTGGTCGGGCAAAATACTAAAACGAGTTTATCAGGAATAGTAGTGAACGAAAGCAATGCCGCGATTGCCGATGTCTATATTACCCTTACCCACCTGCCGACGGGAATGATCTACGGATGCGCCACCAACGAATCCGGAAAGTATTTCATTCCAGACCTAAGGCCAGGAGGTGCATATCAAATTGAAACGACAAATTTAGGCTTTAAAAAATACCAGGTAACTGGTATTTTTTTTAAGCTAGATGAACCCGCTGTGATGAACATTACGCTCCTTAGCAACATCACAGAACTTTCTGAGGTCAGCATTATAGCGGGAAGAACAGAAAAGCTACCACAGTCGGAACTCAGTGGGCCAGTCTTCAACATCCATCACCGGAAAATTAACTTATTACCTACCATCAGGCGGAGCATTTCAGACTTTGTCAAGCTCAGTCCCCAAGCCTTTGGCTCCGCAATAGCGGGGGGAAATTACCGACAAAATTTCATCACCATAGACGGTTCAGAATTCAACAACAATTTTGGGGTCGGCGACAATCTTCCAGGTAATGGAGCACAGCCCATCTCCCTTGATGCCATTGCAGAGATTTCTGTAAACGTTGCGCCCTACCAGGCCATCTGGGAATCGGGATTCATAGGCAGTGCAGTAAACATCGTGAGCCGTTGGGGAACCAACCAGACCGAGGGATCAGTATATACGTATTTTAGAAACCAGGACAATTATGGCTACCAGGCAGGAGATCTTGCAATCCAGAAAAAACCACTCCAGTATCATTTAGAAGGGTTTAGATTAGGCGGACCGCTAATCAAAAATAAGCTGTTCTATTTCCTAAGTTATGAGCGGGAGACTGAAAAATACCAGCCTCAACCCTTTCAGGCGGCAACTACGGAAGTGCCCTACGGCGCCACTCCAAATGTAGCAAGGCCAAGCGAAACCGAGCTCAATACGATACAAAATTATTTACGAGACACTTACAATTACGATACAGGCCCCTACCAGGGATATGATTTCAAAAATAAAAGCAACAAGGTTTTGCTCAAATTGGATTGGAATATTGCAGAAAACAACACCTTAAGTATCCGATATAACCAGTTACAC
>JAPSHM010000046.1 GCA_031179845.1 Pedobacter sp. | reverse complement strand
CCAGAAAGTCGGCCTGCCCGGTATTAATCGTACCTAATAAGTATGAAGAGAAAGACTAAGCCTTTCAAAAACTAAAAAAGAGGCTGTATCATCATACCAGATACAGCCTCTTAATATTTTAAAGAGAAATTTATCAGCTTAATTTTCCTGATGTAGCCAGGCTTTTTTAGCCAGCAGCTCTTCTTCAGTTTCGCGAACATTTTCATCATCAATGCAACAATCTACAGGGCATACCGCTGCACATTGAGGCTCATCATGAAAGCCCTTGCATTCTGTACATTTATCGGAAACTATATAATAAACCTCATCAGAGCCCGCTTCCTGAGCAGCTTCCGCATCAATTTCCTTGCCTCCAAAATCAATGATACCATTTAAATTGGTGCCATCTGAAAATCTCCAGGCAGTGCCTGCATCGTAAATTGCATTATTTGGGCATTCAGGCTCACATGCTCCGCAGTTAATGCATTCGTCTGTTATTTTAATAGCCATGTCTTCGTCTATATCTATTGCTAAGTTTACCTTTGCAACAGCAAATATAACACTATAAACTTTAAAATCATTGGAATTATGCCAATCCTTAATAGCGAAAACCTAATTATTGCATTAAAAAAACTAAGTAGCTTCATGGCCAATCCCGATGCAGGGTTCAAAAACCTGATTTTATCGGCATCAAACAGCAACGCCTGGTTCACTGCAACTGAAGTAGAAAGAGCGGTAAATGCGCTATTGGTAATGCTGAATCAGGAAGATCTCGAAACCTGGTTTAAAGGTATTGAGATCAGTGAAACGCCAAAAAGGGTCGGTTTGATTCTAGCGGGCAACATACCACTTGTAGGATTCCATGACGTCCTTTCTGTACTTGCAACGGGAAATATCGCTTTGATTAAGCTCTCTTCAGCGGACGACCAATTGATGCCAGCGCTGCTTAAAAAGCTGGTTGAATTTGAGCCTTTACTGTCAGATAAAATCGTCTATGTAGAAAGGCTCAAGGATTTCGATGCTGTAATTGCTACCGGAAGCAACAACACCTCCCGCTATTTCGACTTTTATTTTGGCAAAGGGCCCAATATCATTAGAAAGAACAGGAACAGCGTTGCGGTAATCAGTGGAAATGAAACCAAAGAAGAACTCAGACTGCTGGGCCATGACATTTTTGATTATTTCGGACTAGGATGCAGAAGCGTTTCTAAACTGTATATTCCTGAGCATTATGACATCAAGAACTTTTTCGAGCCCATAGAACCGTTTAACGATATTATTAACCATTTCAAATACAACAACAACTACGACTATAACAAATCCATCTACCTGGTGAACCTTAAGGAGCATTACGACAATGGCTTTTTATTGCTCACTAAAGCTGAAGGTCTCTCCTCTCCGCTCGCCGTATTGTATTACGAGACCTATACGAACATTGAAGAGTTGGAAGATCAGCTTCGAAGTCAGGCTCAGGCCATTCAATGCGTAGTCAGTAAAGCCCCTTTACGATTGGATACCGCGGTATTGGGCTTTGGACAGAGTCAGGCCCCTAAACTGTGGGACTATGCAGATAATGTGAATACAGTGGATTTCTTAAATAGTTTGTAAGTTTTTGTATACCGCTGCTGCATGCAACTGACGCATCATATAAATCTATTGCATGTCTTGTTTCTCGATTTGAAATACTATTTTTGGAGCGATGTATGTTATTAAAGTGAAAGGCATTGCCAAGATCCCTGATTATGTACAGCTAAGGGACGATAAGTTTACTTTGCTGGCTTACTTCAGGGTAGATCGGCCCGATAAATCATTAGATAAATTGGGCCTGAGTGATAAACTGCCATACATTATGAACTTTATAAATGATTTGCCATTCGGACAAATTGCAAAATTAGATATCTAAACATGACAGGAAACACAGTTATAAATTTAAAAAATGTAGATGTTTTTCAGCAGAAGCACCTGGTTTTGTCGAACGTAAATCTAAATATCGATAAAGGTGAGTTCGTTTTTTTAATCGGACAGACTGGTTCGGGAAAAAGCAGTTTGCTTAAAATCATTTATGGAGATCTGCATATAGGAAACGGCGAAGGGCAGGTTGCTGGTTTCGATCTAAAGAAACTCGGCAACAGGGAAGTTCCATTTTTGCGCAGAAAGCTGGGTATTGTGTTTCAGGATTTCCAATTGCTGACCGACCGAACGGTGGAAAAAAACCTGGAATTTGTACTGAAAGCGACTGGCTGGACAGATAAGAACCTGATCAGTGAACGCATAAAGGACGTGCTTGAAAAAGTGGGCTTACGTTCAAAAATTAAAAAAATGCCACATGAGCTTTCCGGTGGCGAACAACAGCGAGTTGTTATTTCACGCGCACTATTGAATAATCCGGAAATCATCCTCGCAGATGAGCCTACTGGAAACCTGGATCCGGACACCTCAGAAGAGATCGTGATGCTGTTAAAGCAGATCAGTCAAAATGGAACTGCGGTATTGATGGCAACTCATGATTACCACATTATTAGAACTTTCCCATCGAGGATCATCAAATGCGAAAGTGGCATCGTGCATCAGGATGCTCAAATCGTGTAATATTATTGCTGACAAAAGATTCCTATTCGGCCATTCTGTTCCCTCTTTGTCAAGTAAAACTGACAGCCTGACGGATATTTCCCATTGGCAAACCTTTTGAGTTTATAATGAAAATTCTACTATACGATGTTTAGCAAGAAGAAAAAAAACAATAATCAAGATACTACTATGCAAAATCAAGACCCTGCGGCTGAAACAAATGCCGAAGATCAATTGATAGATAATACGAACGAAGCCAATACCGAATCCGTTGAAACAGAAGGAGAAACAACGGAAACTATCCCGGAATTATCTGTAGAAGAAAAGTTACAACAGGAGAATGCGGCGCTAAATGATAAATACTTACGTTTATTCGCAGAATTTGACAACTTTAAACGCCGTACACAAAAAGAACGCGTTGAGTTGCTACAAACCGCAGGTAAGGATGTGATTGTATCTTTGTTATCAGTACTGGATGATTTTGACAGAGCAAAGAAAGCTATGGAAAACTCCACCGATGTAGAGTCCATCCGTGAAGGTATCAACTTGGTCCATCACAAACTAAAGAACTTGTTGGTCCAAAAAGGGCTAAAAGAAATAGAGAGCATCAATTCTCCTTTCGACACGGATTATCATGAGGCCATTACTAAAATACCTGCGCCAACTGACGATTTAAAAGGGAAAGTGATTGACGAACTCGAAAAAGGATATACTTTAAACGACAAGGTAATACGCTTTGCCAAAGTAGTAGTAGGTAGTTAATATGAGCAAGAGAGATTATTATGATGTGCTGGGCGTATCCCGAAGTACATCTACTGAAGAAATTAAAAAGGCTTACCGTAAACTAGCCATCAAGTATCACCCGGACAAGAACCCGGATGATAAATCCGCGGAGGATAAGTTTAAAGAAGCTGCGGAAGCCTATGAGGTTTTAAGTAACCCGGAGAAGAAGCAGCGCTATGACCATTATGGTCATGCTGGCGTTGGCGGCGCTTCCGGCGGCGGCGGATACGGCGGTGGTGGCATGAACATGGAAGATATCTTCAGCCAGTTCGGCGACATCTTCGGTTCAGGCGGTGGCGGCAGCCCATTTGAAAGTTTCTTCGGTGGCGGCCAACAATCACGTGGCGGCAGACGGGTGTCAAAAGGTACCAACCTGCGCATCAAAGTCAAACTTACGCTCGAAGAAATAGCCAATGGTGCAGAAAAGAAAATCAAAGTAAATAAACAAATTGTCTGCAAAACCTGCGACGGAACCGGCGCAAAAGACCGGTCGTCGGTAAGTACCTGTAAAACCTGCGGTGGCAGTGGCGCAGTGCGCAGGGTGACCAACACGATATTGGGTCAAATGCAAACCACCTCGACCTGTCCAAACTGTAATGGAAGCGGAACTCAGATCACCGCAAAATGTGGCTCATGTCACGGTGAAGGCGTGGTAAGAGGGGAAGAAACCATAACCATCAACATTCCTGCTGGTGTGAGTGACGGCATGCAACTTAGCATGAGCGGAAAAGGTAACGCAGCTCCTAACGGCGGTATTCCAGGCGATTTGATCATACTAATTGAAGAGATCCCACATGAGACTCTGAAACGAGAAGGTAACAATGTAGTGTACGACCTGCATGTATCTATAATCGATGCCGCATTAGGTTATAGCGCAGAAGTACCGACTATCGATGGCAAGGCTAAGATCAAAATAGAGCCAGGTACCCAAAGCGGAAAATTGTTGCGTTTGAAGGGCAAAGGCATACCAGAGATCAACTCCTATCACCGTGGAGATGAAATCATTCACATCAACATTTGGACACCTAAAGCTTTAAGTGCTGAAGAAAGAACCATCTTAGAAAGATTGAGAGAGTCTCCAAACTTCAAGCCTCAGCCAGGAAAGAATGACAAAAGCTTCTTTGAAAAGATGAAAGAATATTTCGAATAAAATCTAATAATATCAGAAAGAGCCGCAATTAGCGGCTTTTTTTATGGAAAAACTTTATCCCTCAATTGTTGTTGTAAAATCATATGGACAAACTCCAACAAAGCGTATACGTTCTCTTATTTTTTTCTTTGGCAATTACAGGACTGTATTTTGCAGGCCCCTTTCTTATCCCGCTCACCTTAGCCGCCGTCTTTTCCATGTTGTTTATCAGGTTATGCAACTGGTTCGAGAACAAAGGAATCAGTAGAGGTATATCATCACTCTTCTGCGTCGTTATTTTTGTGCTCAGCATCGCCATCATTGTCTCCCTTCTACTATGGCAGCTTAACGGTCTTGCAGAAAATATGGATGTGATGAAGCAGCGCCTTATTGAAATGGTCTCTAATTTTCAACGCTGGATCTATGAAAAAGTAGACGTTGATGTGCAGCAGCAAAAGGATATGGTAAAACAGCAAGGCTCCTCTGGTAGCAGTGCCGGAAGCATGTTGGCAGGATTTGCCGGACAGACCATGTCCATACTAATCAACACCGTCCTCGTTTTTGTCTATATCTTCCTATTCCTGCTGTACCGTTCCCACATCAAAAAGTTCATTCTTAAACTGGTACCCAGTAACGAAAAAAATAATGCGGATCACACCGTTCACAAAGCTGGAAAGGTAGCACAACAATATTTAAGTGGTCTGGCAGCAATGATTGTCGTTTTATGGATCATGTATGGAATAGGCTTCAGTTTAGCAGGTGTTGAAAGTGCCATATTTTTTGCAATATTATGTGGCCTACTCGAAATCATACCTTTTGTCGGTAACCTCACAGGTACTTCTATAACGCTGCTCGCTGTTGTCGCACAGGGTGGAGATAGTAAAATGATCATTGGAGTGCTCATTACCTACGCGCTGGTCCAATTTATACAAACCTATATTCTTGAGCCACTCATTGTGGGCGAACAAGTGAACATCAATCCTCTTTTTACCATCTTGGTGATCGTCCTGGGAGAAATGGTTTGGGGTGTTGGTGGAATGGTACTGGCAATCCCGCTCCTTGGAATTTTGAAGATCATCTGTGATCAGGTCCCCGAATTACAACCCTATGGATTTTTAATAGGTACGGAGAAACAACGCGGTAAAAAAACCGGAGTCATTGATAAATTGAAAAACATCTTTAGGAAAGCCGATTAAAATACGCGGCTAGCCACCGTGTCCATCCTGTTTAAATGAAGGAAATTGGTAGCTTTACAGCATATGAAGGCAGCAGTTATTGATCTTGGCACCAACACATTTCATCTGATTATAGCAGACATTACTGCGTCTGAAGTGAACATACTGTATAAAACTACCGTACCTGTTAGATTAGGACAAGGTCGGATCAATGACCATCTGATTATTCCGGAAGCATTTACCAGAGGCATAAACACACTTAGGGATTTCAAAAAGGAAATTGAAAAACATCAGGTTGAAGTATCGAAAGCCGTTGCCACCTCTGCCATACGCAGCGCTGCCAACGGGGCGGACTTCGTAGAAGCAGCGAGGTTACAGGCTGGTATTGATATAGCGGTTATAAGTGGTGATGAAGAAGCGGAGTATATCTTTCGAGGCGTGAAAGCTACAGGTGCAATAGAAGGTGCCACGTTAGTGATGGACATTGGCGGTGGGAGCACAGAATTTATCCTATGTGATCAAGATACCCTCCTTTGGAAAAAAAGCTATAACATCGGTGCCGCAAGAATCATGCAGCGGCACTTCAATTCAGATCCCATAAACTTAACGGATCAGTCTGCCATCAACCAACAGTTGGACCAGGAGCTGACCGAATTGAAAGCAGCCTGTGATTTGCATCAGCCAAAACAGCTGATCGGTTCCGCAGGCGCCTTTGAAACTTATGCCGCAATGTTAACGCCTAAGATAGATTTAGATGCCATCAAAGCAAGCCCTATAAATTTAAGTGAATATCATAAACTTGCAGAGTTACTTCTGACATCTACGCATGCTGAAAGAGCAGAGATGCCGAACTTGATACCGTTGCGTGTCGACATGATCGTAATAGCAGCAATACTGACCAATTACATCCTTTCAACCTGTCATATACAGCACTTAACGTTGTCGACCTACGACCTAAAAATGGGCGTGCTTCAGCAACTCGCATCCTTAGAGCGCTAGTAGCGCTTTGTATAACTTTTCTGTAGGCAGTCCCATCACGTTGGTATAAGACCCAATAATCTTCTCTACTGCGATAAAGCCTAACCAATCCTGTACACCATAGGCACCAGCTTTATCCATAGGATGATAGTTGCTGATGTAGTAAGCGATCTGTTCCGGCGTAAGTGGATTAAAGAATACTTCTGTCACATCGAAAAAAGAGTTCACGATATCTCCATGTGCAATCGTAACCCCGGTATACACCTGGTGATTGGTACCTGACAGCTTGCTAAGCATTTCCGCGGCATGCGTTTCATCTTCGGGTTTACCAAGGATCTCCTGTCTATAGGCAACGATGGTATCCGCTGTAATTACGATGTTCCGCGCCCGCTCTTCCACAAAAGCTGCTGCTTTCTTCTCTGCAATAAAAATGGCAATTTCCGCGGGCAATAAGCCATCGGGATAACTTTCATCAACCTCTCTCAACACCACCTTGAAATCCAGGTCCATCAATTTCATCAGTTCCTGACGACGTGGAGATTTTGAGGCGAGTAAGATTGGATGCTTTTGTTTATACATGTTGTCTTTTATTATTATTTGCCGGAATCGGCAGCAGAAGGATTTTCATCGAACCACTTTCCTTGTACCCTAAGTACCTTCTCTATAATATCCCTGACCGCAGTTCTGCCGCCAGTGTATGGAGATATATATTGTGAAATGGCTTTAATCTCCGGTACGGCATCCGCTGGACACGTAGCAAGTCCAACCAGTTTCATCACTTTTAAGTCGGGAATATCATCACCCATATAAAGGACCTCTGAAGCTGAGATCTCCTGATCAGCACAAAGACGATGATAGACTTCAACCTTATCAGAAACGCCTAAAAAGATATTAATAATGCCAAGACCGGTAAAGCGCTTGAGCATTGACTCGCCCTTGCCACCCGATAGGATACAAACACGATAACCTCTTTTTACAGCAAGCTGAAGTGCATACCCATCTTTGATATTAAAAGTCCGTAAAAACTCGCCTGAATCAGACGCGATGATATCACCGTTAGTCAGTACGCCATCAATATCAAAGATGAATGTGGTAATCTGCTTTAGCTGCTCAAGGAACATCGGTTTACTTCTGGTTATCTCTCCATTCGTAAACCCAGGCCGACTGAATCTGCTCCAAATGTCCTTCGCTGCTTTCTTCTTTAGTACCTTTAAAATTAGGCAATGACAATACCCATTCTAACAACTCGGTGAAACGGATCCGATAAATTTTAGCTTCGTTAAAATCATCTCCAAATTTCTCATATAACTCCTGGGCGATATCTTCGTGATCGTTCCAGTATATTGGTAGGGCAAACTTATCCTGCATGTTCGTTTATTTATATAAAATGATTAATGGCCTAAGAACTCAGATTGATCAGGGATCGTTACTTCAATGTCTCCATTGATCACTACACACTGACAGCCTAAACGGGACGTGATCCTTGGACGAACTGCCCTGTCAATAAAATCCTCTTCCTTATCTGATATTTCCTGGATATTATCCATTCCTTTCGTCACATAGACATGACAGGTGCTACAACCACAAACACCGCCACAATTGTGTTGCAATTCTATCCCATGATCAAGGCAGACATCCAGAACATCCTCCCCACTGGCAATAGGAAGTTCAATTGATTCTTTCCCCTGTTCTTCAAAATTTATCTTTAACTTAAAAATATTCATAATCTGCTCCAAAAATAAGCACCTAAAACCGCAATTACGTTATGAATGCGTTTTTTTAATGCTGTTACTTAAATTTCTATAGATATCCTGCAAATGTGGCGTCTTGCTCAGGAGCTCTTCATGTTTTGATATCGTTTTAATGTCGTCCCGAATTGCGGGGCCCGTTTGAACCTGCTCTGGCAAGGCTTCCTGAACTTTCGTTGCGGTTTCCATGATCAGCGGTCTCAACATCTCAAAATCGAGCGCATTTTCTTTTAAGATCTCATGGCTTAAAGTGTAAAGATGATTGACAAAGTTGCAGGCGAAAACTCCTGCCACATGCAATATTTCACGTTTCTTGCTCTCCACTTCATAGATCAGCGGCGTCAGCTTCATGGCTATCATTTGTAATGAAGTCATATTTTCTTCCGTATTTGCCTCCAGGCAAAGTGGAACGTGAATGAAATCAATGGGCTGTGATTTAGAAAACGTCTGTAAAGGGTAGAATACACCGTAATCCTTATGATCTTGTAACACGTCCATACCAGTAGCTCCTGAAGTATGCACTACTATACCATTGATCTTTTTCAGTCCATTTGCAACTTCAGCGATGGCATCATCTTTAACGGCAATCAGGTACAGATCTGCAAACGTCTCCACGTCATTTAGATCAGAGATCGCCTCTGCACCAATCTGAAGGGCAAGTGCCTGAGCCGTCGCCAGGTCTCTGCTCCATACCTGAGTAATCTCGGCACCGTTCTCTTTAAAAGCGTTGGCCATGTGAGTAGCTACATTACCAGCGCCTAAACATACAATCTTCATAGGGATTTTTATAATAGTTTAATGGTTACAAGCAGACGTAGATTACTGTATCTCAAGCCCTTTCAAGATCAAATCGTAGTAATTTAAGCTGCTTTAATTTCTTTTTGTCTTCTAAATATAGAAATAAGAAATCCAATAACCATTACAATTGTTCCTACCCAGTAAAGATTAATGTATGGGAATTCGATTGATTTAAATACTACCCAGTCTTTTGCCTGTTGAGGTTTTTCAAATACCTGTAATTCAAATTTCTGTTGCTCAGGTAGAATTTTCGTAAACCTCAGCCTTAAACCCAGGTCGTCAATATTACGGGCAAAATCAAAAGTATTGTTCCCTTTGATCAGGAATATTGGTTCAGTTTTATAGATCTTACCATTTACATCAACTTCCAGTGGCAAACCTACCGCCAGATCACCTGGTGCAATCACCAAACTTTTAGCTTTCGGCTGATTGTTCAAAGCTTTGACAGTCAGCACGCCGCTGCTTGTATGGAGGGTATCCCCTACTGCTACGTTTACAATTCTTGGCGCCTTATAATTCTCTTCTATACTATGACCTTCATGGTCCTCGTGATCTTCCTGCTTATCTGGTGCACTGGTAATGTGAGTATATATATCGTAAGTCAGGTAATGTTTGGTATCCGGAGAAGCGATCAAGCCCATATCCTCATTTACCTGCACATGTGGGTTCAGGTCGAAGTCTTCCTTCACCTTACCTGATTTTTCATCATATACTTTGAAGTTCAGCTTATAGAAGGTATTTGGAGCAACCGTAGTATCACTCACATAAGTTACGGTAAAACGGCCCATCTTCTTCGGCTCATTTTTATATAACACAATGTTCTCACCAGGTTTCTCTACTTTCTCAAAATCCTGAACCGGAATAAAGTTACTCGCATTCAGAGAGATCGGCTTATTGGTAGCAGCCGCAACCAATGCACCCAATAACAATAAAGCAAAACCGATATGCGCTACTGCCGCACCAACTAATTTTCGCTTTCCGCCAAAAGCCTGTCCGAGGATCCTGGCATTTGACAAAATTGCAAAGATGCAGCTAAACGTTAACAGAATATACATCAGGTTATGATACACATTGGTGAGGTATACAAAACCAGCAGTGATGACTACAGAAAAGACCAACGAAGCGATCAGGCTGCTATAAAACTTCCTGATATCCGTCCTTTTATATTTCATGAACTGTGCAAAACCTGATATGATGGTCACCAGAATAGCAAAAGGTGCCTGCCATTGATTGTAATACTTGATCGCATCAATTGGCGGGGCAAATTTAGTTCCGAAAGCCTGATTGAACACTGGAACTGAGGTAGAAAATATTACCTGGATACAGGCAACTGTGATGACCAATGCACCAATAAACATCCAGAATTCCCTGGAGTAGGTTTCTTCATCCTTATTAGTGATCGGTAATTCTTTCCATCTCATCATCAATAAGATCGTCGGAATGGTTAGAAAAACGATATTGTAAAGAATTAGGTGCCAAAACATGCCCAGATCGGTAAATGAATGGACTGAAGTTTCTCCAAGCACGCCACTTCTGGTTAAGAAAGACGCATAAAGTACCAATACGAAACTGATAAATATTAACACAATTGCGGTAAAGAAAGCATGTCCGGTGTTCTTAAAGGCGATCATTACGTGGACACCTGCGATCAGCGTCAACCATGGAATAATCGATGCGTTTTCTACCGGGTCCCATGCCCAAAATCCACCAAAGTTCAACGCTTCATAAGCCCAGAATGAACCCATAATAATTCCTGTCCCCAATATCATCACTGCGAACAATGACCAGGGCAATGCAGGTTTAACCCACTCTTTATAACGTTTCTGCCAAAGTCCAGCAATGCCATAGGCAAAAGGAACAATCATACTAGCAAAACCCAGGAACAAAGTTGGTGGGTGAATAACCATCCAATAGTTCTGAAGAAGCGGGTTCAACCCTTTTCCATCGGTAATAAATTTCAAATAGTTCTTATAATTCTCAGGATCTGCAAATACGGCTGGGGCCATCGACTTTAGGTCGACAGCATCCCTTAACAGAATGAAAGGTGAACTACCCAAACGCTCACCAAATATCTCGACACCCAAAAGCATGGAAGTTAAGAATACCTGCGAGAAGGCCACGACAGTCATCACTCCGTTTTCCCAGGACTTCGCCTTCCAGATCAATATCGCACCCAGCATCGCCTGCCAGAATGCCCAAAGCCAAAAGCTTCCTTCCTGCCCTTCCCAAAAAGCAGAGACAATATAATGTACCGGAAGTTCTTTGGAAGAGTGACTATATACGTAATAATATTCGTTATAATGATTTAAGATCAGGTAAAATAAGGTTGCGCCAATACCCACAATACTGGCCCAATTCAATAGAAATGATATACGGCCCAGGCGTGTCCAGGAATGATTTTCAAGTTCTTTATTTTGTGTAGCAAAGAAATAAGCTATCGTTGAAAGTAAAGAGGAAACGAATGCCAAGACAATAAAAAACTGACCGATTTTACCGGGAAGGAGGTTCTCTCCAATAAATTGTATATCCATTAAAATTAATTGTAATTTTCTACTTTACCATCCTGCTTGACCTCTACAAGGTCATTGTTGTATTTGGATGGACACTTCATCAAAATCTTAGAGGCGTAAAATGTATTATCGTCCATCTTACCGATCAACACTAATTTTTCCGACCGTTCGAAGTCCTGAGGTTTGGTACCAGAATACACCACTTTGTTCACTTGTCCCTTTTCGTCCTTCATAAAGAATTCAAATCGGTTTGCATCCGTCAATGCGTCATAATGCATTCCTTTTGATTTCTCCCAATAGCCCATTACATGGAACTCTTTCGGATCTTTTGCAGCTTCACTAAAGGTTGAATAGGTATTTGTATCCGCATTAAGGCTTACTAAGAAGCCTACACATAATGCTATCGTTATTAAACCAATAATTGCACTTTTTCTCATGGATGTAATAATGTTTTATATAAACTCCTCAAAGATAAAAAATATAAGTACCTAAAACCGGCAATGAACATTGAAAACGCTGCAATGACGGTATATTGATAGTTCTCTGACAAAAAGTATAAAAAAAAATCCGCGATGCCTGGAAGCATCGCGGATGAATAGGTATAAACTCAAGATTTTATGGCCAAACACCCAGGTTCATATAAGACACGGCGATCTTATCAATAGAACCTACAAAGGCTGCGGTCCTCAAAGTTTTGACTCCCGGCTTATTCAATAAAGTTTCTCTGATCTCATGGTAAGAATGGATCATGGTATCTTCCAATCCGGAATTAACCAGTTCCAATTCAGAAGCACCTTTAACGATCATCAAACGATTTTGGGCAGGAATGCTTTTACCGGTTAAGCTTTCCAGTGTATTGATCAGGTTTGCATTTGAGTTTTCAGCATATCGGTTTTCCATACGACCAAAAGCCACATGGGATAGGTTTTTCAGCCACTCGAAATACGAGACCGTAACCCCACCAGCATTACAATACATATCCGGAATGATCATACCACCCATTTCTGTAAAGATTACTTCCGCTTCCGGGGTAGTTGGTCCGTTTGCACCTTCCGCGATAATTTTAGCTTTGATATTTCTGATGTTTGCTACCGTCAGCTGATTTTCCAATGCTGCCGGCACCAAAATATCACATGGTTGCTCCAGACCTAACATAGAATCCTTAAACTCCGTAGCACCTGGAAAACCTAAGATCGAACCTGTGAGTTTGCGATGTGCAAATACTTCGTCAATATTAAGCCCGTTGGCATTGTAAATAGCACCCTCATATTCGCAAAGACCAACGATGGTCGCCCCAAATTCTGTAAGAAATTTAGCAGAATGGTAACCCACATTACCGAGCCCCTGCACAATAACACGCTTATCACCCAAACCAGCTTTGAAACCAATATTTGCCATATCTTCGGCAACACTTACGCATTCCCTGATCGCATAAGCTACGCCACGACCGGTAGCTTCCTTTCGTCCGCGAATACCATGTAAGGCAATCGGTTTACCTGTAACACATCCAAGCGCATCAAGCTGCCCCGGGTTCATGGTCATATAGGTATCGGCGATCCAACTCATCTCACGTTCACCAGTTCCATAATCAGGAGCAGGAACATCGATGCCGGGACCAATGAAATTCTTTTTTATTAATTCTGTGGTATAGCGGCGGGTAATGTTCTCCAACTCACCGATGGTGTAATTTTTGGGGTTGATACAAATTCCGCCTTTAGCACCACCAAATGGTACATTTACGATTGCACACTTGTAGGTCATTAACGCTGCAAGCGCCATGACCTCATCCTCGTTTACCATGTCACTGTAGCGAATCCCCCCCTTTGTGGGATTCATGTGCTGCGAGTGTTCTACCCGCCATGCATCGATCACTTCAAAGCCATTACCCCTGCGTATCGGAAACTGGAAACGGTACACACTGTTACAAGCTTTGATTTGATTTAATAAACCTTCTGGATGGGCTGTAAATTGCGCGGCACTGTCAAAGTTCTTGCAGACGTCGGCGAAGAAATTTGTCTCATTTGCTGTATTAGCCATTAGTTGTTTTTTATGAATTTGAATTAAGTTCTCAGTTATGAGTGCAAAATTGCACTAAAAAAAACGATTAATGCAAATACATAATCACTTAGTGTATCAGGAACACCACATCAAATCAGGAATAAAAACAGCGTTTAAACGAATTAAAATTAGTTTTTATGACGAGATTTCTCTTCCAACTTTTTTAATCTTTTTTCAATGGAGAAAAGAAAAATTAGCAAGCCAAACAAAATTAACACGATGCAGGCCACAACTACATATATCTTACCAGAAGCATATATGCTTTCGGTAAAGGATGCTGCCCCATTTTGGGCGAATGATTGAAGCGCCAACATTAATATTAAAAAGGTAACTGAAAATTTTTTCATGGCTATAGGGTATTCTTTTTCTCTAATGAACGAACTCTGTATAATATGGTATAGATCCAATATCCAATTAAGATCCAACCCAGACAAGCAGGATAGAAGACAGCGCGCATGCGGCTATCTAAATCATAAGCATTGAAGCCTGGATTCCCCCCGTTACCCGGGTGTAATGAATCGGCTAAACGTGGGAGTACAAACAACAAGACCACCATCATTGGAAAGGCAAATATGTTATAGATCGCAGCGATCTTAGCACGTTTTTGTTCTTCGTCGATCGCATTGCGCAACACCAGGTACGCAAAGTATAGCAACAATGCAATCGCAGCAAAATTCTGCTTCACATCAAAGCTCCAAGCCTGTCCCCAGGTAAATTTAGCCCATATTGCACCGGTAACGATACCAAGAATGCCATAAACCACACCTACGTTCACACTTTCTACAGCTTTAATATCGTGATCCGGGTTGTTGCTGCCTAAAAATCTTATGCTGTGATAAACGGAAACACTGAACAGCACGATCATTCCGAACCACATTGGGACATGGAAGTAGAGATTCCGTATGCTTTCATATAAGATCGGTTTTTGGGGGACGCTGTTTAAAAAACCTGCAATAGTTGAATAAGTGACCAACAAAGCACCCAATACTTTCCACCAGTTCTTGTACATTTTACTTGTTTAAATTCCGACAAAGGTAATAAAGCCCGGTATTTATCTAACAATCTTTAATAAAATTATAAAATGATGATAAAATATGACATCGAAAACCAATTCTACTTCTTTCTGATTACAGCTGTGTGTAAGAAACTGCATACGTTGAACAGTTTTGAATAAGAGGAAACATTTTTTACAGTCGGTGGTTGGTAATACCAAAAACCAGTTATGCAACAACAGATCTCCTATAAGACCCTTAGTGACCTTTGGAATGATGCCAAAGACTATATAAATATCCGCATGGATACCCTGAAGTTGACTGCGCTGGAAAAGTTGTTTAAGTTAGCCGCTGATCTGGTCACCAACACTGCTGTCGTGTTTTCTTTGTTGATGGCCTTTTTATCCGCAGCCATTACCCTGGCTTTCTATTTGTCTTACCTGTTAGACAGCTACACCAAGGGCTTTGGATGTGCGACCATCTTTTTTATTCTTTTGGCCTGCCTGATCTTATGGCAAAAACTAGCTGTGGAGAAATTCATCGCCGGAATTGCAATTAAGCGGTATTTTGAGAAACACTGCGAAGAGGAAGAGGAAAAAGAAAAGGCAATCATAAAAACGGAAGTGGAAAAAGAAAAGGCGATGATAGAAGAGGAAAAAAAAAATCCGGTCCTGAACTCCTAAAGCCCTGGCAAAAGAACTTGCCAAGTCAGGCTACCAATCCCAAACAAACAAAAAAGGTTACCTTTAAAGGCATTTGGGAAGTGTTAAAAAATTCCATTTCTGGTTTCGGCGATCACAAGGTGACTAAAATGAGTGGCTCGCTCGCGTATTATACCGTCTTCTCAATGGCACCGCTATTGGTTGTAATCATTTCTCTCTGCGCAATCTTTCTAGGTCAGGAAGCGGCGCAGGGGACAATCTATCAGCAGCTTGCCGGCTTTATGGGTAAGGAAACCGCTTTGCAGTTACAGGACATCGTTGAAAAAGCTGCCATTGGAGACAAAGGAACAATTGCGTTCATCATTGGCGCTGCAACATTGCTGATCGGTGCTACTACGGTATTTGCAGATATTCAAGACTCCATCAACACCATTTGGGGGTTAAAGCCAAAACCAAAACGCGGCTGGCTAAAATTTCTGCAGAACAGGTTTCTTTCCTTTTCGGTAATTGTCAGCCTGGGTTTCCTGTTATTGGTCTCATTGGCAATAACCGCAGTACTCGACGGCTTCAGCGCCCGTCTCCAGGCCAGGTTTCCTGATATATCTGTAGCACTGTTCTATATCCTGAACCAAATCGTTACACTTGCTGTCGTTTCAACCATTTTTGCTGTGATCTTCAAAATTTTACCAGACGCCATGATCAAGTGGAGAGATGTGATCTACGGATCAGTCGTTACCGCAATATTATTCATGCTAGGCAAATTTGCCATCTCGCTATACATTGGGAAAAGCGATGTAGGCAGCACTTATGGTGCAGCAGGATCATTGGTAATTCTACTGTTATGGACATACTATTCCTCGATCATCTTATATTTCGGAGCGGAATTTACCAAAGCGTATGCGCTAGCTTACGGATCGGAGATCCATCCCTCGCACTATGCGGTGACCACTAAAGAAGTGGAGGTAGAAACAGAAAACAAATCGGTACAAGAAAATGAGCGTTAAACCGTATTTTTGATCCTTTCTGCGTCGGGTATACTGCCATCGACCAAAAGGTTCAGCGGAATCAAATCCTCATTTCACAAAAAAGGCAGCTGTTATGACTGCTTCCGCATGACCAGGTAAAATTTCTACTACTTTAGAAATTTTGTACTTCCCGGCTTTATACTTAAATGGTTTTGGCTGTAAGTTTATAGACAGCTCTTTTACGTCTCCGGGAGGAATTAAATAAGCAACGTCATTAAATAGCATATCGTCGAAATTAGAGACCCTTTCCCAAGTTGTTCCATTGTAAAACGTTATAAAAAAACTTTCGCCTACTTTCACCGAATCTGCAGAGCGATTGGTTAGGATCAGCTTCGCCTTGCCTACTAATGAAGGTTTGATATTTGCGGGCTCAATGATCATAGCGATTTCAGTTTGTTCCGACTTACTTATTTTTACGGTTTTTGCATTCGGATTACAACCTGTAGTTATTACAATTAAGGTAAGGATATTTAGTAGATTTATTTGTTTCATCATTGCCTTCCTTATGTATTCCAACGGTTAATCGCGTGTTGCTAGCTGCTAATATACGTATATATTCCCCCGCATTCACCGCTTTGATTTGCATAGTTGGCGCTGGTGAGATTAGTGAAGGTAACACCGGGAGAAGTTGTTGACAGGTTAGAATGATGCTTAAAAGGCCCGGCAAAATTTGCCAGGCCTTTTTACGATTATGCAGTTAATACGGCTTAAGAAGCCACATAGATCCAGGCTTCTTGTCCTGATGCAAAACGCATTTTAACTCTACTATAGGCATCGGGCTCATACCCATCAGCGGCAAGAAGTTCTTCTTTTGTCACCTCGAAGATGACACCGTCGATGCGGTCGGTCGCTATTTCGGACGGTTCGGCCAGGAAATGAATATCCTGTTCGCTAATCGCCACAACAACTTCGTCCTCGATCTTGATCGTAGACAGCTTATAGCCGTTTAAAAAATCTTTGGAACCTTGCATTAATCTGCCGAAGGTCTCCAGCTGCACTTTTTCTTTTTGCAGCGTACCGTAAGAAAAAAGGTATTCATTCATATCAATAGGGGGTTTGATTAAAACAAATATAGAAAATGTCACATCTAATTCATATTAAGATAAAATGAATTCGAAAGTATCAATTACGAGGAATCGATCTCTTTTTCCTGCCAAATTTCATACAAGTAAAATAATGAAAACAATCAAGCTATTGTTGCCCGTTAATATCAGCCATATTCGCCAGCGCAACAGCAATTGCTAAACGAAATTCACAAAGAGATCAAAGGCAGACAAACTTTGGAAAGCTTTGCCAAAACCGAACAAACTATGTCTTTCCAATGTTACCCATAGGTTAACACCCTGTACAACAGCACGAACGTTACAAATGTTAATCACCTATCAAATCAAAAAAGATAACCAACTTAATTATGATACTGAAAAACTTACTTGCAAACTCAACCTTCAACAAAGGAATCATAGTGCCAAGTCTGATATTTATTCTTTCAGTGACATTTATCTCAAGCCTTTTTCCTGAACGAACGGCCGCGATGTTAAACATTGTGCAACAATGGATCTTCATCAACCTAAACTGGGTCTATATTTGGTCGGTAGCATTCTTTGTAATTTTCCTCCTATTCTTAATATTTAGTAAGTTTGGATCTATACGCCTGGGCAGCAACGACTCAACTGCTGAACACTCTTTCTTCTCCTGGATCTCCATGTTATTTGCTGCCGGAATGGGTATTGGTCTCATGTATTTTAGCGTGGCAGAGCCAATATCGCATTATTCTGACCCAGCTTTCGCTGGCGTGAATGAGATCCAACGCGCCAAAAACGCCCAACTTTATACGTTTTTTCATTGGGGAATCCATGCCTGGGCAGTCTATGGTGTGGTCGGCCTCTCCCTCGCCTATTTTGCTTATCGATTCAGATTGCCTCTATCCCTTCGCAGTTGCTTCTACCCTATTCTGAAAAATAAGATCAATGGAAAGGCGGGAGATGTGATCGATACGTTTGCATTCTGCAGTACCTTCTTCGGAATTACGACTTCACTGGGATTTGGCGTAGTGCAACTTAATTCGGGTCTGGTAAAGATAGGGCTCATGGAGAGTACCGCATTCGTATATCAGATTGGCATCGTGGCTGTTATTATGTTGATCGCCATCTTGTCTGCTACCTCAGGGCTCGATAAAGGAATAAAAATTTTAAGCCAAACCAATATTGTTGCGGCACTCATCCTCATGTTATTTATTCTTGTTTTGGGCCCAACCGGATTTTTGCTCGGTTCCTTCTCCGAAGGCATGGGCAATTACTTTTCCCAGTTTATAACCTTCATTAAAGTTAAGGAAGGACAGATGGTCAAGATCACCGTCCGATTTAAGAGCCCCGAAAAGAACAATAACGGGGACCCGGTAAAGGTAGATCACGTGGATTTAA
>JAPSHM010000292.1 GCA_031179845.1 Pedobacter sp. | reverse complement strand
AGATGCTGCTCCTTCAGCGTCTCCTCTTCCGTTGTAGGCGTTGTCTGACATCGCTTCGTTAGTGAAGAAATAGTCGCTTTTATAGATCTGACTGTAAGCCGTATTGAGCATGCTATTTGCCTTTTCCGCAGTTGTCCAGTAATTAGCATCTGTAAATTTATCTGCAGGTACTTGTTCTAGCTTCTTACATCCTGAGCTTAATATGACCAGCATTGCCACAACACTGGTTTTTAATTTTATTGAACTGTTCATAAGACGATTAAAATGTTATATCTAAACCGAAACCATAATATACCATTGTTGGGTAGGCTCTACCACTGTTGGCACCTTCTTCTTTCAAGCTGCTATCAAACTCAGATAACTCGGGATCGACGAACTTTACCCCAGAGATGGTGAATAAGTTTTGCCCGGACAGGTAGGCCCTGATCTTTTGCATTTTGAGCTTTTTAACAAGGCCGTTTGGAAGGGTATAGCCTAGCTGTACATTTTTCAGCCGTAGATAAGACGCATCATAAAGGTACAAGTCCGAACCTCGCCTGTAGTTATTGGTGTTTGACTGACTTCCATTGGCTGCCAGTCGTGGATATTGCGCATTTGGGTTCTGAGGTGTCCAAAAATCCAACTGATGCTGATACATGGTCATTCCATAGTTAAAATGGAAAGGTTCAATAAGCTCGCCTCTCAACATCATCGTCCGCATTCCTACGCCTTGAAAAAACGTATTCAGATCAAAGCCTTTGAAGGTCACATTGTAAGTCAGGCCAAACGTATATCTTGGAAATGGATTTCCAAAAACATAGAGGTCATTGTCATCAATCAGGCCATCGCCATTAACATCTTTGTACCGGTTATCGCCAGGAAGGACATTTAGTCCAGAGAATTTGGCACCAGAATTCACTTCATCTATATTCTGAAAATATCCATCTCTTTTAAATCCGACATATGACCGGAAAGGGAAGCCCTCCTTTAGGAGAACTCTAAGTTCTTCGACTGGTTTTTTCTCTTCCTGACGGTTATATCTGAGCACTTCATTATGAGAGTCACTCAGGTTAAGAGAAATGGTGTGATTTAGAACTTTGCCGGTATGTCTATAGGAAGTTGTAATTTCCCATCCGCTATTGCGTACTTCGCCGGCATTGAAATCAGGCAGATCTGTACCAAATACTCCTGGCACCTGCGGCGGAATCAGGATGTCCTTTGTGATCTTAGTGTAATAGTCGAGGGAAACCGCTAGCTTATTTTTGAGGAAACTCAGATCTGCACCAACATTGTAGGTAGCTGCACTCTCCCATCGAATTTCAGGATTAGCAAAATTGAAACCAGTAGCACCTACAACAACATTGTTGAAACTATAGGCATTTTGAAATGGGAAGTAAGTAGTTTGATACTGAAAATCTTCCACACTTTGATTCCCTAAGACACCATAGGAAGCCCGGAGCTTCACATCACCAATGTTCTCCCGGTAATCGTCCATAAATGACTCCTGTGATAACCGGTATCCACCTGCGATAGATGGAAAGAAACCCCATCTGTTCGATTTATGAAACTTTGAGGAACCATCAAACCTGAATGTGAATTCACCAAAATATTTATTTTTATAAGCGTAGCTCGCACGTCCGAACAAAGAATTTAAGCTATTGTTGCCCGCATCTCTGTTGGAATTTCGCGAATCCAAATCAATGACGGTTCCTGAATTCGGCGTTCCGAGCTCAGGATCGGTAAATTTCCTTAGAATTGAAGTCCGTTGACTGGCGAATGATTCTGCAGAGACACCAACCAGCACATTTACGTCGTGGTCGTTGGCAAACGTCTTGTTAAAATCTGCAATAAATTGAGTGTTTAAGTGCAAGCTTTTGCTGTTATCATCATTTGTATTTCGATCCAATCCTGAACCGCCTTTAGGAAAATAATCTACCCGGAGTGTTCTTGCAAATTGGTTGTTGGCAGTGATCGAACCGCCGACAACAGCTTTTAGTTTCAAATAGTCAGTAACAGCAAACTCTGCATTGAGGTTACCGAAGACATTGTCATTATTATACTTACGGAAGCCACCTTGCTCCAATACACCCAATGGATTAAATTCGTTTAAAACATCATTTGTCAGGTATCGTCCTTGTTCGTCCCTCAATTTGTAATATAGCGGTACCCTGGCTGCATCGACCATTAGTGTAGATGTGGAAGAAGAGTGATCTTTGATTTCGGTACGGGTATAAGCAAGGATCGTAGTTAGTTTCAACTTACCATATTCATTGGTTAGATTGATCCTGTAATTGTAGCGTTTCAAGCCATAATCAGGCCCAACAAGATTACTCCTTTGGTCAGTATAGCCGATTGAACTTAAGAAGGTTGATTTGTCGCTACCGCCGGTAATGCTTAAGTTATGGTTTTGTTGCATGGCATTCTTGGTAATAGAATTTACAAACCACTCATTATCTCCTTGTTCTTGAAATTGGCGGATCTGCGCTGCACTATAAACCGGCGGTTGATTCCCATTTACCGCCGACTGATTTCTCAGTATTGCGTTTTCAAATCCCTTAACCGGCTCAAAGAACATTTTAGGTGTGTTGACACCGGCGAGCCCATTATAGGTCACAGCTGTCCTGGTGTTCTTTTTACCTTTTTTGGTGGTAATCAAAAGTACGCCATTATTGGCCCTTGACCCATATATAGCGGCACTTCCCGCATCTTTTAAGACCGTAACGGATTCTATATCGGACGGATTCAGCAGGTTTATATCCCCCCCAACAATGCCATCTATGACCACAAGGGGACTGTTATTTCCAAGTGTACTAATGCCACGGATGTTGATGTTAAGGTTGGCACCCGGTTCGGAATTCTTTTGTTGGATGGTTAAATTTGCAGCTACTCCTTGCAAGGCCTGCGCCATATTTACAGAGGCTTTTCCTTCAAGGGCTGTGGCGCTCACCTGGTCGATGGCACCAGTAACGTTAGACCGTTTTTGAGTACCATAACCAACTACAATAACTTGTTCCAACTGCTGAAGTGCCGCTTTTAAAGTCACGTCAACAACTTTCCGCCCAGCGATTTCGACTTCCTGCTGAATGTATCCAAGAGAGCTAAAGACCAGCACACCGTCGTCAGGAGCGTCAAGGCGATAGGTACCTTCGTTAGTTGTGACCATTCCGGTTCCTGAGCCTTTTAATTTTACAGTAACGCCTGGCAATGGCAACCCGGATTCGTCAGTGACCCTTCCCGTCACGGTGATCACTGCCATTGCGGAAAAGGTAGAAAACACCTTTTTTTTAACAATAACCGTTTTTTTGTTGATGATGAAAGTGAGGGGTTGGTCTTCAAAAATTTTTTGTAAGGCAACTTCAAGTGCTGTTTCCCTGAAAGAAACAGCTACAGGCTTAGATTCCAGAATCATCTTTGTATTGTATAAGAAACTATATCCAGTTTGTTTTTGGATATCCTTCAATACAGCACTTAATTGGGCATTCTTAACGTTTATACTTACTTTTTGCGCATAGCCGGCAGCAAATAAATTTGTTAATGAAAAGACCATTAAAATCGTAGCTAACTTCATAACAAGCAGTAATTTTAGTGGTATACAGGATCGCATCCTGTACTTAAACAGAGTATAAAAATTCATACATTTGAATATTTGGGTTAAATCAGTAATGAGATGTAGTTATCTTCTTTATAATGAAGGTTTAGCCTGGATCATTTCCGGGAGCGTTGCAACCGCTTCCGGATTTTTACCATCAAACCATTGAACATAAAATTATGGCATAACGGTAATCCTCCTTCCTTCTATCTTAAAATGAATCGTTCCGGTAAGTTCCAGCATTTTGAGCACTTCAGAGACTTGCTCATGCCTGGCAATAGAACCTTCAAAAAACTTATCGGATAGGTCACCAACATATTTGATATCAACGTCATACCATCTTGAAATCTGTCGCATGATCATTTGTATGCTGTCATCGGTAAAGGTAAAGTTACCGTCTTTCCAGGCGATTGATTCCACACCCTTTGCATCCTCAACACTAATTATTCCAGTATTGCGCTTTAAATTAGCTTGCTGTCCTGCCTTTAAAATCTTTTTTTGAAATAGGTTCTTAACCTCTACTGCTCCTTCCAGCAAAGTCGTATGAATACTTTGTTCATCATCATAAGCCATTACATTAAAATGTGTTCCAAGTACCTTAACCGTCATTTCATTCACTTCAACGCGGAAGGGCATGTCTTTACGCTTTGCAACCTCAAAATAAGCTTCACCCTTTAGCTGGACGTTTCGTTCCTGTCCGGTAAATCTAGCAGGGAAAGACAATGACGAAGATGCGTTTAACCAAACCTTGGTTCCATCCGGCAATACCACTTGATATTGTCCACCGCGCGGGGTACTGATCGTATTGAATAAAAGTTTTGATTTAGCATCGTTGTCGGATTCCATTTCTTGGTATACCAGTAAACCTTTATCCCTGGCTAAAATTATTGTACTCCCCTGACTAATCTCTTCTTTCTGGACCTCATCACCTAAGGCAATAGTGGTCCCATCGGCTAAAGTAAGCGTGGCTTTATTGCTTCCCGGTAAAATGCGTTTCAAAGCGAATCTCTCCTGTTGCTCCTGGTCCGTATTCTTATGATAAACCATGTAGAAGAACGACATCAGAAAAGTAATTAGAAGACTTGCTGCAATAGCCCATCTTTTAATCCTAATTGATCTTACGCTGGAAAGCTGAGGAATGCTGTCTGCGAGCTTACGCTGTAGCCGGGCTTTCACTTTTTTCTTTTCCCCCATGGTCTGATCGTTCCAAGGGTAGCTTTCAAGATCGAACTGATCTTGAAATTCAATAAGAATTTGTTCTTCTTCAGGACTTGCGGTCCCGGACAAATGCTTCTCAAAAAGAGAAAAGTATTGCTGTTTGGTCACGAACTTTAGGTTTAGTTTATACTCGGTTATTAATATAGAGTCCATTTCACAAGCACACACACACCAGAAACTAAAATATTTTAATAATTGGGGATTTAAAATTATTAACCTAGATTTATTTAACCAAGTATGCTAACAGACAAATCAACTGATATCGAGTTAT
>JAPSHM010000291.1:4168-5061 GCA_031179845.1 Pedobacter sp. | reverse complement strand
AATGAGGCCTTTGAGAATATAAAGCACAATGGCCTGGATTTTTATCTTGAAGGATCTGAAGCTTATGGGAGTTACACCATGCTCAAAGACGACTTCATCGCCATTCAGCGGGTGAAACCAGATGCACTGATCGGACTCAAGGAAATTGAAGATCAAATACGGATCATCGATAGGGATACCGCAGAATACCGTATCCTAAAAAATGTATTTATGCATGATAAGGCATATTATACTCTCGAAATAGGTCGCTCCCGCGAAACCATTGAACTTTATAGCAGTTTGTTGCAACATGTCGGTATAGCCCTGTTGCTAATTTTGTTCTTTATCACTGTTATTTTGGACTTTTATTGTTCGCGACAAGTGCTTAAACCTTTTTGGTCGATCATTGACAAGCGACTTGTGCAGCAAAAATTCCCTTTTGACCTCAATTTTTCTCCTATAAAAACAACTACAAAAGATTTTATTTTCCTTGATGCTTCCCTCAAAGCGTTAATGGAAAGCATCACAAAGGCTTTCAACCGGGAACGGGAATTTACGGCAAATGCTTCTCACGAATTGTTGACACCGATCAGTATTCTGCGTAGCAATATAGAAAATATGATGATCGACAAAGACCTGACTGAACCGCAGGCGCTCAAGTTGTTGGAAATGGACAACACCCTGGACCGCCTCGGACGCATCATTAAATCGTTGCTTTTTCTAGCCAGGATAGATAGCGGGCAATATAAAAAGACAGACAAGATCCGAATTCATGAAGTCTTATCTGATATCATTTCTGAACTTGGGCCAATGATGGACGATCGGAACATCAAGATCACAATGGCCGTTAGGGAAGATTTGAAGCTTGCCGGTATGAATCAGGAATTGATCTTTCATCTTTTCTATAACCTCAT
>JAPSHM010000291.1:0-4158 GCA_031179845.1 Pedobacter sp. | reverse complement strand
GCTGATTTAAACGCTTGTACATTTTTTGACGCGATAAATAATAATAAATTCCTCATCAACAATGCCATTCGTTATAATAAGACTGGAGGAAGTATTCAAATCATGGGCGAAACTGTCGGCGATACCTATCGCATTCTTATCGTAGACACCGGTCAGGGGATTCGTGCACAAGACCTCGAAAACCTGTTTGAGCGCTTTTCACACCAGGAAGGCAGTGGGCGACATGGCTTAGGCATGTCGATCGTTAAAAGCATCGCTGACTTTTTCAACATCGAGATCGGCGTAAAATCGCAGCTTTACCACGGCACCACAATCAGTTTGTTACTTAAACATGCGTAACTCCTACAAATCACTTAAATTCTAATAACCTTAATAATGGCTTAATAAACCAATGCCTAAGTTTGCTTTATCAACTATATGAAGGATAAATCTGACAAAGAACTATTTCAGGCAATGCGTTCGGGTGACGAACTAGCCTTCCAATCTCTGTTTAACCGGCATTGGAAGCCATTATTTACCTTCGTCAATAAACTTATCGGTGACGAAGATCAGGCTAAAGACATTTTGCAAAACGCTTTCATAACGATCTGGAATAAGCGGGAAGTTCTAATTATTGAAGACTCCGTTATGCCTTACCTGGTCAACGTGGCAAAGAATGAGGTCATTTCTTTGTTTCGGAAAGATAAGGTACGACTGGCAGGTGACGAAATATTACTTAAAGATCTACAGCGTGTAAGTCACCCCGACGAACTGCTGATCGCAGGTGAACTTCAGTCGGCAGTCGACACAGAACTTATAAAAATGCCTTTCAACATGCGTCAGTGTTTTCAGCTTAGCAGATATGAACAGCGGTCAATCTATGACATTGCAAATGAATTGATGCTGTCTGAACAAACTGTAAAAAATAACATTGCAGAAGCACGCAGACGATTGAGAAACAACTTAAATAACTACTATCTGGACTATCCCGTTGCTCTGATCTTAATCGCACTAATCTTAACCTAAGTTTAACCTTAATTTAAGGTACTTTTTGGCTTCTCAAACGCTTTATATCCGAATGAGAAGTAGAAAACAAAAGTTACTATCTAAAAAACTCCATGATTACCAAAACGGGAAACTAAGTTTGCCTGAGAGAACGGTTATCGACAAATGGTTTGATGGTAAACTGATAGATGCCCATAGAGAAGCTCATGAATCCAATATCCAGGATGAAGGTCGGGCAAACGAATTGTTTGCCGCAATCAAACAAGCAATTGAACCAGAACAAAAAAGAAGTTGGCGAAGTACTACATGGCTTAAAGTTGCGTGTACGATTTTAGTCCTTTCAGGTTTAACCTTGTTATACAATAAGCAGCAGTCGAACGAAACTGCAAAAAACCAAATCACCTGGCAAACCTACAGTACAGCAAAAGGCGAGGTTAAAAAAATAACACTTCCCGATGGCACCTTGATCTGGATGAACGCTGCAACCCAAATCCGCGTCAATACAGATTTCAAAACATCGAAGGCAAGAAAATTGCAAATGGATTTCGGAGAGGCGTTTTTTCAGGTCCAGCGAGATACTTTAAGACCTTTCAGCATATCTACCGGGCATCTGTTAACAACTGTTCTGGGTACCTCATTCAACATCAAATCTTACCCCGAATTGAAAAGTTACAAAGTAGCGGTAGCGACCGGAAAAGTTAAAGTTACCTATGAAGATGGGAATAGACGCAGCGTATTGAGTAGCGGACTGGTAAAAGATCAAATCCTCAATTTTAATCTTCTTACGCAGAAAACCAAGATCAAATTACAAAATGTCAGCGAAGTAACCCAATGGAAAAGCAACCGGTCGTTGTTTTTTGATGAATTGACATTGGACCAAATCGCTGCAGAGCTCGCAAGACAATACAATATTGTAGTAAAGGTGAGTGGACTTAAAAAACAGACCCGTACCTACACGATGCAACTTGATTACCAGGACCTGAACGCAACACTTCAACAGATCGTACTACGAACAGGCATCTCCTATCAGCTAGCTAATAAAGTTTTAACCCTTAAACCCGGAATATGAAATAGATAGATTTTAAAAAAAGCCGAAAGTGTTTCACCCACTTTCGGCTCCGAATGGAACTGAAGCAGCTCCATCCTCTTAACTAATTTTAAAAAATTAATCAAAGCAACTAAATATGCAATATTATTACCAGTTTTTAAAAGATTTAAAGCAAAATATTATATTCTCTATTAAACGGGGCTTCATACCTGCCCTCTTATTATTGATCTTTATGTCCGCAAAGTCGTATGCACAATCAACTGATGCATCGATCTCAGGAAAAATAACCGATGAAAAAGGTCTTGCCATTCCAGGCGCATCTGTTGTGATCCGTAACGAATCCAACGGTTTCCGCGCCGTAACCGCCACCAATAAAGACGGATTGTATTCATTGATCCAACTTCCATTGGGTAAGCCCTATACCGTAACTGTAACTTATGTCGGCTATCCGAAGCAGGTTAAGTCAGATTTCGCCCTGAATCAGGGTGATAACATTGTTGCAAATTTCAAATTGATCGAAAGCAGCAGTGAATTGAAAGAAGTAGAGATACAAGCTAACGCACTGATCAAACGTATTGATCGGTTGGGATCAAGTACTGCCATTACCGCGCAGAATATCCAGCAGTTACCTACACAAAACAGGAATTTCAATAACCTGTCGGCCCTCGCTCCAACCACCAACGGAACGAGCATCAGCGGACAGCGCGCTTCCTCTACCAATTACCTGATCGATGGCGCGAGTGCAAGGAACAACCTTACCTCAGGAGCAATCGGAAGCGGTCCATATTCTCTTTCACTGGAAGCCATCAGGGAATTTGAAGTAGCGACCAACGTTTACGATGTAAATAAAGGTCGTGAAGGCGGAGGTACAGTAAGTGCGGTCACTAAATCAGGTACCAATACACTTACCGGATCTGTTTTCGATTATTTCCGATCAGATTTTTTAGCGAGTCCTTACGATATCCGTGGGAACAAACGTGAACAAAAATTCACGACCAACCAGTATGGATTTAGCTTAGGTGGTGCTATTGTTAAAGATAAATTACACTTTTTTACAGCACTTGACCGTCAGGATGAAAGCATGCCTTTCTTCATTGCCGATATCCGCGAGGACGCAGATCAAATCAGTCTGGGAATTAGCAAAGGTGCGTTAGATAGCGTCATCAACATCGGTCGGGCTAAATACGGCTTAGGCAGCGGACCGCAAGTAGGCGAATTTAAACGTAAAACACTGGCCAATACATTCTTTGCCCGTTTAGACTGGCAGATCAATGACAAACACAGGTTAACGCTAAGAAATAACTACAGCGACTGGCTTAACCCGAATAGTAATGATGACAACTCAAACATCAACTTATTTGAAGTTTGGGGCGATTTCAAATCAAGTGAGAACAGCACCCTGTTATCTCTTCGTTCTCAATTCAACCCAAATTTCCTGAACGAGTTCAAACTACAGTTTCAAACGGCAAAAAGAGATTATGTACCTAATGGCGAGCTGCCAGAAGAGAATATTCCAAGAGCGATCGTTACGGTCAGATCTACCTTGCCTAATGGAACCCTTGGAAGTAGAACGGTACAATTAGGCGGGCAACGTTACTTCCCGGAAAACAATCTTGAAAATCAGTTCCAATTGGTAAATACCTCGTATTATACCGCAGGTAAATACAAGTTTACGTTTGGTACAGACAATACCTTGACCTATATGGACACTTACATCTCCAGTGAACAAAATGGTCGTTTTATCTTCAATAGCCTTGCCGACTTCGACAACCTGAACGCATCAAGATATGCCAGGGAAGCGCCAATAAATGGTAAGCCAGCAGTTCAGCAATACATTTTAAACGCTTCCGCTTTTGGACAGGTTGAATTTGATGTCGCACCTCATGTCAACGCCATGTTTGGCGTCCGTTATGATGTGACCAGCTTCCTTTCTCAAGCAGAATACAACCCAGTTGTAGACCGCACGTTAGGGTTAAGGACTGACAGCAAAATTACCGATGCCGGTAAAGTACAACCACGTGTACAGCTTACCTGGGATATTAAAGGTGAAAAGAAAGATATCATCCGCTTTGGCGGAGGTTTATTCTCTTCCTATCCGGTGAATTATGCCCAGGTTAATAACATCC
>JAPSHM010000045.1 GCA_031179845.1 Pedobacter sp. | reverse complement strand
AAGTACAGCCGAGGAAAATGAGATCATCTATGTTCATGGTGCACCAGCAGAGTTGTCTGTGAACGCTATTCCACATTGGGAGTTGACCTCAAAGTATGATATTATAGATTTTGAATTGGGCACTAAAATTACCGGGGCAGGATTTCCAGTGTACAAAGGCAAAGGAGCACGACTACAACGCGCGCTGATCAATTTTTTTCTGGATCATGCTACGTCCGCAGGCTATCGGGAGATGCAAGTACCTCACCTGGTAAATGAAGCTTCTGGTTTTGGTACTGGTCAGTTGCCTGATAAGGAAGGTCAGATGTACCACGTTGGCATTGATCAGCTTTATTTAATCCCTACTGCAGAGGTACCTGTAACCAACTTATATCGCGATGTAATTCTTAAAGAGGAAGAATTACCGATTAAAAATACGGCCTATACACCTTGCTTTCGTCGGGAAGCGGGATCATATGGCGCACATGTACGTGGTTTAAACCGTTTACACCAGTTTGACAAAGTTGAGGTTGTTCAAATTGTGCATCCGGATCATTCCTATCAAGTGTTGGAAGAGATGAGTAGCTACGTGCAAACCTTGCTACAGAAATTAGGTTTACATTATCGGGTGTTGCGCCTTTGTGCCGGCGATATGGGCTTTACGGCGGCGATGACTTACGATATGGAAGTTTGGAGTGCTGCGCAACAGCGTTGGCTGGAAGTTTCTTCCGTGTCTAATTTTGAGACCTATCAAAGCAACAGACTTAAACTAAGGTTCAAAGGTGCCACAGGGAAAACACAGCTGGCCCATACTTTAAACGGAAGTGCACTTGCACTACCAAGAATCGTAGCCGCCATTCTGGAGAATAATCAGACGGAGCAGGGAATCAAGATTCCTGAAGCTTTGGTCAAATACACTGGTTTTGAATATATCGATTAACGATACAGGGCTATCTCAAATTCATTTATACTAAAAAAGCTTCCTTTTCAGGAAGCTTTTTTAGTATCTAACTGGTAGATGTTAGCCTATTATAGGTTATTTGATAATATTAAAGAATAAGGATCAATAATAGGATGATGATGATAATTGCTCCAACTGAAAGGTAAACACCGCCGCCAACTGCACGAGCTTGTGATTTTAACTCTTTCAATTCTTTACGAAGTTCTTTTTTCTCTGATCTGGATAAATCTGATTTATCCATGCTTTTAATTTCGTCAACACGGCTTACAATCCGTCCCAACTGAGCTTTTTGCTCTGCAGTCATTTCAGTTTTTGCGTTATTTTTTTCTGCCGCAGAAACTGTGTTTGCACCAATAGACAAAGTAAAGATAAGCGCTAGCGAGTAAATGATTTTTTTCATGACTTGATTTTTAAGGTTCATTATTTTTAAGCCATTATTAGCTTAGATTTGTAACAATACTTGAATAACAAAAAACCTACCAAAGTTATTTGATAGGTTTTTACGGTTTTTTGAATTAAAACTGTATAGCGTACTAGTCAGTACTAAGATCCTTTGATCTCAAATACTACATTTACTACATAATTTAGTTTTATCTTTTTAAAATCAATCTCTTGAGCACCTCCGAGTGCATCAGCACTTTCGGCCTTCATCATCATATTCGACCGATACATGGCTTGAGGAAAAACTTCGTTGTTAATTTCTTGAATGTCAATTGCACTACCAAGTTTATCTCCTATAGCTTGAACTAAATAAGTTGCTTTTTCTTTAGCGGCCAATATAGCCTTTATCTTAAGTTCTTTCTTTAAGTTTTCAATTTTGGAGTAGTCGTAACTATCAATATTGGTATAAGCCACTCCTTTCGCATCTACGGCGCCAATGATAGCATTCCATTTATTCAGGTCTGTTACCTTCAAACGATATTGTTTGCTGGCCAGGTAGTCCGGATTTTTCCTTTTTTCTGGTGCTCCTATGTAACTTGATAGGTTATTTATGGTTAGGTTGTCCCTATCCAAACCTGATTTCTGCACCGCATTGAACAATTGATTTTCCAGTGTGGTAATTTCCACCTTTTTCTTGCTGTTGCCGTCTTTAAGATACTCTTTCAATGAAATGCTGATATAGATGATATCTGGCGTAACCTCTGTTTCAGCAGATCCGCTTACGTTGATTTTTTTACGTAGATCTACTTGCTGGGCCATCGCACCTAAACTAAATAAAGCTACAAGGGCCAAGGATAATACTCTTTTCATAATTTGATATTTATTTGTGTATTTGATATTATAGATGGGTTTATTTCGGGAATTCCATAACTATAACTCAAAAAGCGCCTGATTAATCCTCAACCATCTCATTATTAGGGCCTATTTTTTCAACAAGTTCTTCCTTGAAATAAGATTTCTGGAAGACAAGGATCAAAATTACACCAATTGATATGGCTGCATCAGCGATGTTGAACACTGGTCTGAAGAATATAAAATCCTCGCCGCCCCAAATGGGTAGCCATTCAGGAAATACACCCTGTAGCAAGGGGAAGTAGAACATATCTACCACCCGGCCGTGAAACAGACTCGCATAACCGTAGATCTTGCCATATAAGACAGAGTCGATAATGTTTCCAAGTGCGCCAGCGAATATCAAAGCTACATTCAAAATTAAGCCCCAAAGATATTTATGTTGGATCAGGTAATGGAGACCGTAACCTATTCCGGCGACAGCAGCGATTCTGAACAACGATAGGGCTAACTTGCCAAATTCGCCGCCAAATTCCAGGCCAAAGGCCATTCCGTTATTTTCGGTAAAATGAATGATAAACCAATTTCCCAGAATTTTGAACTCCTGACCAAGATACATATTGGTTTTTATCCAGGTCTTTAAAAGCTGATCAGCAAGCAGTACAAAGAAAATAATCAATAAAGGTTTTGTGTAGCCTTTCATTACGATTGCTTCAATTTGGCTTCCATACTTAAAGTAGCATGAGGAACTGCACGCAAACGCTCCTTTTGGATTAATTTACCGGTTTCCCTGCAAATGCCATAGGTCTTGTTTTCAATACGCACCAATGCTGCTTCTAAATTCTCTATAAATTTTTTCTGACGCGCTGCCAGCTGATTCAATTGCTCTTTTTCCAAAGTGGCTGAGCCATCTTCCAATGTTTTATAGGTTCCAGAGGTATCTTCAGTTCCGTTAGAATTCGGGCTGCTTAGTGAGTTGGTCAGATCAAGAAACTCTTCTCTCGCCATTCTCAATTTCTCTAGGATCAATTCTTTGAATTCCTGTAATTCACTGTCAGAATACCTTGTTTTTTCTTTTTCCATAATAAAATTATTGTTGTGCAATCAAAATTTGTAGTTCAACATCATCGATTACAATTTTGTTTCCGTTGTCTAATGTTTCTGTTAAATTAATATTATCTGCTAGAATTTCCGAGCAAATGTATGTTTTATTTTGTGCTACGGCTTCTGTGATCAGGTTATGATTTTGTAAAGTCACCGTAATTCGGTCCGTAACCTCGTAATTCATTTCTTTTCTCAAATTCTGTATCCTGTTAATGAGCTCACGCGACAGACCTTCCTGTTTAAGCGATTCAGTAATGGATACGTCGAGGGCAACTGTTAAACTGCCCAGGTTAGTCACTTGCCAGCCAGGAATATCCTCTGCGATGATTTCTACATCGTCCAGCTCAATAACATAATTCGTGCCGATAATGTCAAATCGCCCGCTACGTTCAAAAATGGTGAGTTCATCCTGACTCATGTTATTCACCCGTTCGGCAACAAGCTTCATGTCTTTCCCTACTTTAGGGCCCAACGTTTTGAAGTTAGGTTTGATCTTTTTCTTAATAAAACCAGCAGTATCAGTAATGTATTCAATTGCTTTCACATTGGTTTCCGATAGGATCAATTCTTTTACCAGCTCTACCTTTTCCGCAAATTTACTGTCGAGCACCGGAACTAGGATCTTCGCTAAAGGCTGACGAACATTGATGCTTGTCTTCTTACGAAGCGATAGCACCATAGATGAAATATCCTGCGCAAGCTGCATTCTTTCGTTCAGGTCGCTGTCAATCAAAGTAGCGTCTGACTCGTACCAGGGGGTAAGGTGGATCGACTCAAAATTATTGAATTCGTCTTCAGCAGTCAAGTTTCGGAACAACCAATCTGAGAAGAAAGGCGCTACCGGCGACATCATTTGAGCTACGCTCATAAGGCAGGTATATAAAGTTTCGTAAGCCGCTTTTTTATCAAGAGTCATTTCTCCCTTCCAGAAACGGCGGCGAGACAACCGGATATACCAGTTACTCAGGTGCTCATCTACAAAGGCCTGTATCGCCCTCGTTGCCTTGGTTGGCTCATAAGCGTTATAACTTTCATCAACGTCAGCAATTAGCGTTTGCAATAATGAAAGGATCCAGCGATCCAGTTCACTGCGCTGCTCAATCGCAGTCAGCTCAAATTTGTTGATCTTAAACTTGTCTATATTTGCATATAGCGCAAAAAAGGCATATGTATTATAAAGCGTACCAAAAAACTTGCGGCGTATCTCTGCAATGCCTTCGATATCAAATTTAAGGTTATCCCATGGATTTGCATTGGAGATCATGTACCAGCGTGTTGCATCTGGCCCGTATTCTCCTAGTGTTTTAAACGGATCAACAGCATTGCCTAGACGCTTAGACATCTTTTGGCCGTTTTTATCTAATACCAGACCGTTAGATACTACGTTTTTGTAAGCAACCTGATCGAAAACCAGCGTTCCTATAGCATGTAAAGTGTAAAACCATCCCCGGGTTTGATCTACACCCTCCGCAATGAAATCAGCCGGAAAGTCTTTATTCTGATCAACTTTATCTTTATTTTCAAACGGATAATGCCATTGTGCATAAGGCATTGCTCCGGAATCAAACCACACATCGATCAAATCACTTTCGCGTTTCATCGGTTTGCCGGAAGGCGATACCAGTACAATTTCATCAACAACGTTTTTATGCAGGTCGATCAAATCATAGTTATCATCTGACATGTTTCCGATTTCGAATCCTTTAAAAGGATTTTCCTTTTGGAAGCCAACTGCAACAGCGTGTTCTATAGATTTATATAACTCCTCAACGGAACCAATGATCACTTCTTCTTTTTTATCTTCTGTTCTCCAGATCGGCAACGGGATTCCCCAATACCTGGAACGCGATAGATTCCAATCATTCGCGTTTTTCAGCCAGTTGCCAAATCGGCCTTCGCCTGTTGATTTTGGCTTCCAGTTGATGGTTTCATTCAAATCGAACATCCGGTCTTTCACATCGGTAACTTTAATGAACCAGGAATCAAGTGGGTAATATAAAAGCGGCTCGTCAGTTCTCCAGCTATGCGGATAACTGTGGACATATTTTTCTACCTTGAAGGCTTTGTTTTCCTCTTTTAAGCGAATAGCAATTTCAACATCGACAGATTTCTCCGGTGCTTCTCCAGTAGAGTAATATTCATTCTTCACATATTTGCCGGCCAGGTCTCCCATGTGCGCGGTAAATTTCCCCTGTAAATCAACTATCGGAACTGGCATTCCATTGTCATCCAAAACAAGCATTGGCGGTATCTCCGGTTTTGCTTCTTTTGCAACCTTAGCATCATCAGCACCAAATGTAGGCGAGGTATGGACAATTCCTGTTCCATCATCTGTTGTTACAAAGTCGCCCGAAATAACCCTAAATGCATTTTCCGGATGCTGATAAGGAAGTACATACTTCAGAAGTTGTTCATACTTTATACCAATCAGATCTGCCCCTTTACATTCCGTTAAGATCTGATACGGGATCTTCTTATCGCCAGCAGCAAAATTGTCAAAATCTTCGATTGCTTTACTTTCAAAGTAAATTTTATTGAATTGTTTTCCGACCAGGCTTTTCGCTAATATAACGTTAACCGGAAGGAAGGTATACTGATTGTAAGTCTTTACCAAAACATAGTCGATTTTTGGGCCGACTGTCAAAGCGGTATTTGATGGTAAAGTCCATGGGGTAGTCGTCCATGCCATCAAATGGATGTCGCCAAGTTCATGCAAAAATGCCGGCAATGTTTCCGGCAACGCTTTGAATTGTGCAACTATTGTGGTGTCAGTTACATCACGGTAAGCTCCCGGCTGATTTACCTCATGTGAACTTAGACCTGTTCCAGCTTTTGGAGAATAGGGTTGGATGGTATAGCCTTTATAAAGCAGACCCTTGTCATATATTTGTTTCAACAACCACCATACCGTCTCCATGTATTTAGGTTTATACGTGATATATGGATCTTCCATATCCACCCAATAACCCATTTTTTCGGTAAGGTCGTTCCATACATCGGTATAACGCATCACTGTCCGTTTACAAGCTTCGTTATATTCTTCTATTGAAATGGTCTTACCAATATCTTCTTTTGTGATGCCCAGTTCTTTTTCGGTCCCTAGTTCTACCGGTAATCCATGCGTGTCCCAACCGGCTTTACGTTTCACTTGATACCCTTTCAGTGTTTTGTATCTGCAAAAAATATCTTTAATAGCCCTGGCCATTACATGGTGAATACCAGGCATTCCGTTTGCTGAAGGTGGTCCTTCATAAAAAGTGAAAGGGTTCGACTGTGGACGGCTTGAAATGCTTTTTTCAAAGATCTTCTCTTCCTTCCAAAATTCAAGTATCTCTTCTCCTATTTTAGCTAATTCCAGTTGTTTAAATTCCCTATACATCAATCAAGTATCTCAAAAATTAAGGTTGCAAAGTTAGGGTTTTAGAATGAGACTTCTAAGAGTTCTTTATCTTCCTTTGTAATGTTTCTATGGAGGTTACCCCAGTCAGACATGGCCTTGAGGACGGGTTTCATCGTTTCGCCTAATTCGGTTAATTCATACTCTACTCTCGGAGGTACTACCGGATAAACAGTTCGTTTAACTATTTTGTCTGTTTCCAGTTCGCGCAATTGCGCAATGAGCATTCTTTCAGAAATGTTAACAATTGAATTTTTTAGGTCGCTGTAACGCATTTTTTGATGCGCTAAATTGCACAATATGGCGGGTTTCCATCTGCCACCCAAAATAGATAAAGAATAGGCCATGCCACAGCTGTCGAGGATTTGCTTTTCGTTCAAAGCATTCGTAGAGTTTTCTTTTCTCATTTCTTACTTATTTGTTAGTACCATACAATTTTGTGTGTACTTACAAATGTAGCATTTTAAACCTAGTTTTGAATCATCATTTAAGCAAATAGGGAGCCCGAGATAATGAAATATTTTCAGCAAGAAAACAGTAGTTATTTCCGTCCTAAACAATTTAACTCAATTAACAAACAGAAATGGAACGTTTTAAAAACAAAGTAGCAATCGTAACCGGTGGTGGTCGCGGTATGGGAGTTGCCATTACAAACAGATTAGCTGCCGAAGGTGCTACTGTCGTATTAACCTATTCTAAATCCCGTGATCAGGCAGAAGGTGTTGCCGCAAAAATCAACGCTTCGGGAGGCCGGGCTTTAGCTGTCGAAGCTGATAGTGCGAACCCGCAAGCGATAATAGACGCTGTAGCGACGACTATAACAGAATTTGGTAAAATTGATATGTTGGTCAACAATGCCGGAATTTACATCGGTAAAGACTTCGAAGACCACACCCTGGAAGATTATGAGCAAATAATGGCCGTGAACGTGCGGGCGGTCTATGTCGCGTCGCTAGCCGCGGTTAAGCACATTCCCGCAGGAGGTAGAATTATTACTATTGGTAGTAACATGGCTGTAAGTGCTTTGAGTCCTCAAACAACCCTTTATACCATGAGCAAAGCTGCCCTTGCAGGGTTTACAAGAGGCCTTGCCAGGGATTTGGGCAACAAGGAAATCACTGTAAATTTAGTCCAGCCTGGTCCGATTGACACGGATATGAACCGCCCTGACACAGATCATGCAGATTTTCTGAAAAGCAGGATGGCGTTATCCGAATATGGAACGGGCGATGATATTGCAGGTTTGGTTGCTTACCTCGCCAGTGACGAAGGTAAATTCATTACAGGGACAGCTATCACAATCGATGGTGGCCTCAATGCCTAATTTATCAATCTTTTGCAACAAAGAGAATTTGCACGTGTTTTACTTCTATTAAGATCGCACATTTGGATCGTTTAAGAATATAAGACATGAGCAAACTCTTTTCTCCGATAACAATTGGATCTGCAACATTTAAAAACCGTATCGTGATTTCTCCGATGTGTCAGTATTCGGCTATCGATGGTTTTGCGAACAACTGGCACCTGGCTCATTTAGGAAGTAGAGCTATTGGCGGAGCAGGGCTGGTGATTCAGGAAGCTACCGCGATATTACCGGAAGGAAGGATCACCTACGCTGATCTGGGTTTATGGAAAGATGAACAGATGAGTAAAATGAAGGATATTGTCGCCTTTATTCATTCTCAAAATGCAAAGGCAGGCATTCAACTTGCCCACGCCGGAAGAAAGGCAAGCACCGAAGTTCCCTGGAAAGGGAGTGCGCAGATCTCTGCAACAGATGAAAAAGGATGGCAGGCCGTAGGTCCCAGTGCTTTACCGTTTAACGATGAAGATGACGCGCCTTTAGCGCTGGATCAGCAAGGTATCGATGGTGTTGTTGATGCTTTTGTAATGGCGGCGAAACGTGCCAAAGAAGTGGGATATGATGTAATGGAAATACATGCAGCGCACGGTTATTTATTGCACCAGTTCCTCTCGCCATTGAGTAACCAACGTACTGACCAATATGGAGGGAGTTTTGAAAACAGGGTTCGTTTAACACTCGAAGTGACCGATGCTGTTAAACAAGTTTGGGCAGAAGATAAACCTTTGTTTGTTCGCATTTCGGCAACAGATTGGACCGAAGGTGGTTGGTCCGTTGATGATAGCATTGCCCTGACAACACTTCTTAAGGACCGTAATGTGCATTTAATTGATACCTCAACTGGTGGAAATGTGCCCAAAGCGAAAATTCCATCAAAGCCAGGATATCAAGTCGTTTTTGCTGGTCAGATCAAAGCCGCTACAGGAATTCTTACAGGTGCAGTCGGGCTGATCAGTACGCCTGATCAGGCAGAACAAATTTTACAGGAAGATCAGGCAGACCTGATCTTTATTGCCCGGGAAAGTCTAAGAAGTCCTAATTTCCCGCTTTATGCTGCGCATGTGCTTGGAGAACCCATCAGCTGGCCACCGCAATATGAAAGAGCGCGGCCCACTCATAGGGAATGGAAATAGCTCAGCACCAAGCATATTTGATCCTGATTGTATATATTTACAAAGCATCAAACCATTAATCATGAGACCTGCCCTTTCTACTTTATGTTACCCCCTGGGAGACCAAGCCATTGTGATCCAGTTAGGGGACGAGATTTCAGAAAGTATATTGCGATACATTACTTCGATATGTAACTTTCTTGAAGAATATTCTTTTGAAGGTTTCACTGAATATGTTCCTGCATTTACAACCGTCACTATTTTTTATGATCCCTTAGTTACCGATTATGAAACGGTAGTGCCGCTGATGGAAGAGATGCTGGAAGCGATTCATGAAGATGATGGCGCAGTAGAGCCAACAACCATAGACATTCCAGTGTTGTACGGAGGAGTTCAGGGGCCAGATTTGTCAATCGTTGCCGCCCATTCAGGAATTTCTGAAGAAGAAGTAATCTCGCTTCATACGTCCTCAGAATATTTGGTTTACATGATTGGCTTCGCTCCGGGTTTTCCTTATTTAGGGGGGTTGGATGAACGCATTGCTACCCCAAGAAAAGAAAGCCCGCGTCTTCAAATCTCAGCTGGTTCTGTAGGAATAGGGGGTGGACAAACCGGTATTTACCCCATTGAAACGCCTGGAGGATGGCAGATCATCGGCCAAACTCCCTTAAATTTATTCAATGTCCATAGCACCCAGCCTGCATTGTTGAAGGCAGGAAATAGATTGCGGTTCTTCGCCATTACTGAAGCTGAATTTGATGACCTTAAAAATCGGGAAGATGGGTATTAAAGTTATAAAAGGCGGAATGTTGACCACTGTTCAGGATTTTGGCAGAATTGGTTACCGAAAGGATGGAATCATTGTGAGTGGCGCCATGGATCGGTTTGCGCTCGAAATTGGCAATTTGCTGCTTGGGAATGCGTCTGGAGAAGCAGCGCTGGAATGCACGATGATTGGGCCAAAACTGTTGTTTACAACGGATCACCTGATTGCCATTACAGGAGGGAACCTGAGTCCGATGATTGATGGCCGCCCAGTAAAAATGTGGAGTCCGCTTGCAATAGAGAAAGGAGCGGTGCTGAGCTTCGGCGCCCCGGTTAAAGGATGCCGCAGTTATCTTTCCATATTTGGAGGCTTCGATCTGCCGAAGGTACTGGGGAGCAACTCGACTTATCTTAAAGCAGGTTTTGGGGGATATAAGGGCAGAGCATTAAAAAATGAAGATGAATTGTCTTTTAACGTAACTTATAAACATAAAGGGGATGTGTTTAACTGGTCTGCAGACTTGAAATTATATGCTGGTTTTGGCGACGACAACCTGATTAGGGTAATGAAGGGGCCCGAATGGCATTTGTTCAATGAAGAAAGTAAAGCTGCTATGTTTGAAAGCAGGTTTGTGATCACCAAAGAAGCCGATCGTATGGGGTATAGATTAGAGGGGTTCCCGCTCGCAACAACTGAGCCAATGGAAATGCTTTCCTCGGCAGTGTCCTTCGGGACCGTACAGGTCACCCCAAATGGTAAACCCATACTTTTGATGGCCGATCATCAGACTACCGGAGGCTATCCAAGGGCGTTGCAGGTAATTTTAACTGATCTCAGCAAATTGGCCCAGATGACGAGTGGTCAGGAAATTCGCTTTCAACCGGTAACTTTGGAAGAAGCCCGCGCTGCTTTGCAACAAAGAGTAAAACGACTTAAGCAATTTAAGCAAACACTGACATTTAAAAATTCGAGCTATGAACAGTGGACGATTTAAAGTAGACCTAAATTGTGATATGGGTGAAAGCTATGGCATTTATCAAATTGGTAATGATGAGGCAATTCTCCCTTATATTACTTCCGCAAATATCGCTTGCGGCTTTCATGCAGGTGATCCGAGAGTAATGAGAAGGACCGTTAAAAAAGCGCTGAAATATAATGTAGCAATTGGCGCACATCCCGGTTTACCAGATCTACAGGGTTTCGGTAGAAGGCAAATGGCCATTAGCGCCAAAGAAACGTATAACATAGTGGTATATCAAATTGGAGCGCTCACCGCATTTGTACAGTCTGAAGGCGGGGTCCTTCGCCATGTGAAACCACATGGAGCGCTGTATAACATGGCAGCCGCCAATAAATCCTTGGCAGAAGCGATTGCGGAGGCCGTTTATAGGGTTAACCCTTTACTGGTTCTGTTTGGCTTGTCTGGAAGCGAGTTGATACGGGCTGGAAGCAAGATTGGGTTGCGGGTAGCAAATGAGGTATTTGCCGATCGTACTTATGAGGATAACGGTATGCTGACCTCCAGAAAATTCCCAAACGCCTTGATCACTGACGAGGAAGCTGCTTGTACACAATGCCTGACAATGGTAAAAGATGGATTCGTAACCAGTACAAATGGAATTAAAATTGCCATTAATGCAGATACAGTAGGTCTTCACAGTGACGGAGAACATGCGGCACTTTTTGCCGCGAAGATCCATACACAATTTAAAGAGGAAAATATTGCCCTGCAAGCCCCATAATTGAATGAAGGCAAGCGGAAAACGGAGTGTTTTAACGGGGGCAGCTTTTTTGATGGCGACATCCGCCATTGGTCCGGGCTTTTTAACTCAGACTACGGTATTCACTAATTCCCTTGGAGCCAGTTTTGGTTTTGTAATCCTTGCCTCCATACTGATAGACATCGGGGTGCAGCTTAACATCTGGCGGGTGATTGCAGTAGCCGAAATGAGGGCCCAGGATATTGCCAATCTTTTGTTGCCAGGTCTGGGTACTTTTATATCCTTGCTTATTGTGTTAGGTGGATTGGCCTTCAATGTAGGGAACATTGCAGGAGCAGGCCTTGGCCTCAACGCACTGCTGGGTATTCCTGTAATCACCGGGTCATTGATTTCGGCGACCATTGCCATAACGATTTTTATGATCAGAGAGGCCGGAAAGGCCATGGACAGGTTTGCCCAATTCATGGGCGGTGTCATGATCGTTGTGATTGTCTATATTGCAGTAACCTCCAACCCGCCGGTTGCGGAGGCTGCAATGAGGACAATTGCACCTGAAAAGATAGATCTGATGACCATCATCACGCTCGTAGGGGGTACTGTCGGCGGATACATTACCTTCTCAGGTGGGCACAGGTTGCTCGACGCAGGTATAAAAGGGAAATCAGCATTGAGGCAGGTGAGCAGCAGTGCTGTTATGGGTATCTCGGTCGCCTCTCTGATCAGAATATTTCTATTTTTAGCATCTCTTGGCGTGATCAGTAAGGGGTTTATCATTGATGCCGAAAATCCAACCGGTTCTATTTTTCAAATGGCAGCTGGAAATTTGGGATATAGGTTGTTTGGCCTGGTGATGTTCTCAGCGGCGATCACCTCTGTAATTGGTTCTGCCTATACCTCGGTTTCCTTTATAAAATCGTTTAGCCCTGCCATATCTAAAAATGAAAACAAAGTAATCATCGCTTTCATTCTGATTGCTGCGGTGATTTTTACCATAGCAGGAAAACCTGTCACCTTGCTGATTCTGGCTGGTGTGTTAAATGGATTTATTTTGCCCGTTACCTTGGCTACCATCCTTTTTGCTGCCTTTAACACAAAAATCATAGGGGATTACAAACATCCATTGTGGCTTGCTGGCTGCGGTGCTTTAGTCGTACTTATTATGACATATATGAGTGTCTCGGTGCTTATCAACTATTTCTGATTATAGAAATTCAGATAATGTGGATTTCAGTTTCTTCAACCTACGCGACCAAATTCTGCACAAAAAGTATAGCTGTAAGCTAAAGAAAGCAACCAATAATGCAAGTAGAATGTACTTTTCATAATTAAAGCTGATATTAAAAGTGAAAAATAAGAGAAAACCTGACATTAGTGGTATTCGTAAGATAACAGAGGCTATCATATATGTTCTTACCTTAACAATATAATATTGCATTGACGCTTGGAGCGTATTTCCGGCATCCAGGTATTTAGATAAGTTATGGCCCATCAGGTTATGAGCCAAAGCAGTTATTACACCGATGATCATCACTATATTGATAAATAGCGGTTTCTTATCCCCATCAAACCAGTTATAAAAAGCCATCAGGAAAGCCGACCATAGTATTATCTCGATTAGCAATTGTTTCCGGATTTCTTTTAGGACAGGATGATTATTTTCTTTTAGCATTTGCTGGATCTCTTCAGAAGTCTTGATCGGTCCATTCACCTTGTTCCAGGCAGTTTTAAGTTCATTTAATTCCATGTGCTATTTGGTTAAAAGTTTCTGAAGTTTATTTTTGATCCTGTTAAGCTTAACGCCAACGTAGTTTTCATTGATGCCAGTGATCTCAGCAATCTGCTGATAACTTAAATCGTCCAGGTAAAGCGCAACAATTGCTTTTTCACTATCGTCCAGTTGTTTCAACGCGGCAAACAATCGTTCCTGCCTTATTGCAAGCTCTTCACTTTGTGTTGCTTCCGGAAGTTCAGGTAGCCTATCAACATAGGACACTTTGGGACTCTTTTTTCGGAATGATGCGATAGCGGTATTCAAAGCTACACGGTAGAGCCAGGTGCTTACTTTTGCCTTCCCATTGAATGATGGAATGGCGCGCCAGAGCTGATAGATGATTTCCTGGAAGAGATCTTCCCGGTCTTCAAGGCTATCTCTATACAGCCGGCATATCTTTTGAATGATCGCCTGGTGTTCCAGAATTAAGTTTAAAAACAGAGTTTCATTCATAGCTTTTATTTATTTTACTATTTCACTATAAGTTGCAGATATTTCTAATAACTTACAGTGCGAATAAAATAAAAGAAAAATGTAAGCTTTTTGCGGTCAGGTTATCCCTGCAATTGGTTTGATTTTTGTTAATGTTATCATGCTCAAATAAATGCCCAAACACCTGTATTATGATAAAAATTCTTAAACTTCAAAAAGCTGTACTCGTCATCATTTTGGGGGTAATTGGGTTAATTATTTACAAAATAATGGAGGCCAATAAGATAGAATCGGGTATCTACGTGCTTAAGGTTTCGGGCGGGTTATTTCTCGTGGGCGCGTTATGGTTCCTTTATCCTATCTTTTTCGCCAAAAAGGTTAATGATAAAGAGGTTCAACTCGATCCGGAAAAACATGATGATGCCGAGGGTGCAGTGTCATCCAAGCAACCTTAGCATTCAATTACAATAAAGATAGTATTTGTTTTATTTTCCGGTCAACACCCTCCAGATCACATCGTACACACCAGTCGCATCAATACTTTTATCGGCTAACATATCATGATCAGTAATTAGGATCGGATGATATTGTTGCGGTGTATTGATGCTACCATGTGAGCCTTTTACCAAAGTTGCATCTAATGGGATTACGTCCATAGTGTACCTGAAACCGGCCTTCTTCCTCAAAAGCTTATAACCAGCCCTTGCTTTTGACGACATGAACATTTCAACGGGATCGTAGCCCGGTTTTTTATGGATGTCGACACATCTGGCATAGTCAGGTGCCTTAGCGTCATCTAACCAAAAATAATAAGTAAACCAACTTTCGGGTTCAGCAACCACAATAAAATCACCAGCACGCTCATGATTCAATCCATATGTTTTTTTTCCTTCGTCATCCAAAATTAAGGCAATGCCTGAAGTGTCTTTAAGTAAGGTTGCGACTTGTTTCTTTACACTTGGATCGTTAATGTAAACATGAGCGATCTGGTGGTCTGCCACAACAAAAGCCTTAGATGCGCCCGCATCCAGTAACTCAAGCCCCCTTTCCATACGAATCTGTAGCAATCCTGCCGCTCTGAAAACGCGGTTCAGATGTACGGGCTTATTTACAGGAATGATGCCATATTCGGAAAGAACGATGATGTTTGCATTCTTCTTTTCATAAAAGCCGATGAGCTCCTTAATTACTGTGTCAATTTCGTTTAGTTCTTTACTAATGACTGCCAGATCTGGTCCGGATTTTTGAAGACAGTAATCAAGATGCGGAAGATATACCAATGTTAACGTAGGATCGTAAAGGTCGTCGGTAACCATAGATGCCTTAGCAATCCATTCTGACGACTTGATATTTGCTCCCGGTCCCCAAAATTGGAATAAAGGAAATTGACCTAGTTTCTCCTGCAGAATATCGCGCAACTCCGCTGGTTCAGCGTAGCAATCAGGGATTTTTCGGCCATCAGCAAGGTAATTGGGGCGTGGCGTGACTGAATAGTCTGCATCAGAGTACATATTGTACCACCAAAACATATTTGCACAGGTAAAATTTGGGTCTTGTATTTTTGCCCGCTCCCAGATTTTTTGTGCCTGAACAAGTTTATTGGATTGTTTCCAAAATTTAATTTCCGCGTCAGTTTGGTCATACCATCCGTTTCCAACGATACCGTGACTTGTTGGTGTTTTTCCAGTTAAATAGGTCGATTGAACGGCAGTAGTAACCGCAGGCAACATGGGTTTGATGTTTATTACTTTCTTACGTTTGAGGTATTGTTGTAAAAACGGCGTATGTGCTCCAATTAAATTTTGCGACAAACCTACAACATCTATGACAACAGTCTTCTTCATATTTGATCTATAACAGTTGGGGAAAGCTGATCAATCACCCAATTTAACTCATTAGTGATAGATTGGGCGATTGGTAATTTCAATTGATCCGGTAGTACCTCCCAGGTGTAAGTTTCTACCTCCAGATGATTGGTGAAAGGTTTGGCTTTTTGTAATTCCAATACGGTGATGATGTCGTCTTGAGTAGATTGCAGCAGACCGATTTCCTTTATCGAAATGGGAACATGGAAATGGGAGCGCCACTGGGTTACACCTTCGTGAGCAAAATCTTCAAGCGCCACCGGCAGATCCGTATACCTGATTAATGTATTATCTATTTTCTTTGCAACTACCTGATGCAAATAAGTGGATTCGTTAAAAGCTGCGAAGCTCGATTTTATCGCTTCCCGTGTTATCTCGGTTCCCTGAAGGTCGGCCTTCAAGGCGGCACTTATCTGGATTTTACCGACCTTGATGTCTTTCTGTTCCAGTTCCGATAGCACAGCTTCATGCCCTTCATAGCCGATTGCAAAATGGCAAACATCGTAACAAAGACAGAGGTGCCTCTTTATCAGGTCGGCAGCATTCTCCTTTGAATAGTTATATTTTTGGACGAACAATGGGATACCTAAAACCAATAGGTCGTTTTCGAACCAATCTATAAACTCGCGACCCGTTTCCAAAATTCCGTCAGGTTCCGGTTCAATATCCAGGTGCAAAAGCTGCCCCGTTTCCTTATATATATCGATAAGCTCCTCAATTACTGAAATGACATTTAATGTCGCAGTTTGTTTTGCAGCAGCGAATTTCTCGCTGTTCTCAAACCAATGGCGATAACTTAGAGGAGAAGTGGAAATGCCGCCGTCCATCCCCTCCGGCAACAATGACCTAAGTATATGAAAAAGCCGAATGGTATAACTGCTGCGCTCTGTTGTTGTCCAATCTGGCGCGTGTACGTTTTCTTTTACGATGGTATGGTGGAAGTCACCGTAAGGAAAACCATTCATGGTAAAAACATAGGCATCGTTTTCAGTTAACCACTGCTTGAATTGCGTAAGAGTTTCAGGATCTTGCAGTTCGAGACTGGATTCATTCGACAATCTCAAGCCTAAGCCCAGTGAACAATTGGGTGCAACTGCTGATTTTATTGTCGGAAAATTCTGTTTTAATGCCTTGAAGTCGTCCTTCCAGTTTTTTCCGGCATGGATATTTGTGCAATACGTTAAATGCCCGGTATTTACTTTCATTTTAGGAGTTGATCGTGTTTAAACTTATTTTATTATTGGCAAAGTCTTTCACATATTTACTTGCCTCAATCAGCAGCTGGTGATCCATCTCATGGACTTCCTTTCCCTTTCCCAGGTCATCCAGTAAGGTAATTGTCAATCTGCCACCCAGGTGTTCCTGAAATTCTTTTAAGCCCGTCAAAATTGGCGACTGCAAATCATCAATTTGTATAAAGGAGTCGGTGACCGCAAAACCAAGTTTGATCAGCAAATTAAGGATACGGTGCAATTGCGGTGCGGTGAGTCGCCCTGTTAAAAATGAATAAGTGCTGTCAAGTGCAATACCCATTGCTACAGCCTCGCCATGTAACACACTGAAGTTACTCAGTTGTTCCTGTTTATGGGCACTCCAATGACCAAAATCCAATGGTCTTGCGGAGCCCGTTTCGAAAGGGTCAGCGCCTGCGATATGATCCAAATGCAGTTTAGCACAGCGCTTGATCAATTCATTCATGCTGTCGGCCTCTCTACTTGCCAATGCATGTGCCTGCGTTTCTATCCAGTAGAAAAAATCAGGATCTTTAATCAGGGCAACTTTTATGGCTTCTGAAATTCCAGAACGGTAATCTCTGTCGCTCAAAGTCTCTAAGAATCGTTCGTCGTTGAAAACAGCGGCAGGTGGAGCGAAAGTGCCCAAAAAGTTCTTTTTGCCTTTATAATTGATGCCATTCTTTACACCTATGCCCGAATCGTTCTGAGAGAGTACAGTAGTAGGGATCCGTATGTGTTTGATGCCACGGTGAGAAACCGCCGCTGCATAACCTACCAGGTCCAGCACCGCTCCACCCCCAATGGCTGCAAGATAGGAGTGCCTGTCTATTCCATGAAAGTCCACTGCATTGACGATCTGCTCAAACAATGTTGCATCGTTTTTTGAAGCCTCACCTCCTGGAATGGTCAGGAAATCGGGAATCAGTTTTACATGTTGATATCGGTTAAAATAAGCCTGAATGTGATCTACCAGATCTGGGTGCGTATTGGCGACCCCTTCATCAATGACAAAGTATATTTTTTGCAGGCCCTCTCCTTGGCTTTCTTTGAAAAAATCCGCAAATACGCTGTTCTCTAAATCAAAGAGTGAAGCGGTAAAGTATATGTTATAGTCGAATTTAACACTAAAAGATTGTTGTAAGTAATTCATAAGATGATCCGGATCTAAGTAACGGCAAAAGCCTTGCTCAATAATAGGGAGATGGGAAGTAAGATTACCACGAATATGGCCACGTTCCATACCCCAAAGGCAGCAGCCCATGCGGCATTCATTAGGATTAAGGCGATGACCCCTGATTTTACCGCTTTTCCAATGTTTTCGCCAATGGGTGCTTGAATTGCGATGAACAGTGGTGTTAGTATCATCAGTGTGAAAGGAACCACAAAAATAAGCGAAGGCAGCAAATTATTTCTGGTATAGGCAACAACTAAGATAGCTGAAATTACCAGGGCATACAGCAGTGCCGCAAAGTAAAGTGTCCTTTTGCTGCCGCCATGTACTTCCCCGCGACTGATCATTGTGATTGCAGCGATGTATGCGATTGGCACTAGCGATAAAAATCCCCATTGTTGAATTGCTACAGGAATAATGCTCATACCAAGTAACAAATTTAGGCCTCGGCAAAGGCCCATATTCAGGGGCCCAAAAATAGCATGATGTTTCAAATACTTGTTATAGATCAGACAGCATATCATGATTGCAACGGCAAGGTATTGCGAATTGGAATTGTATAAGCCTGCGGAAAAGATGCCTATGAAGAAAAATATGCCGCCAAATATTGTTGCTGCTTTTTTAGAGACCAGTCCGCTCGGTATCGGCCTTTCAGGCCGTTCAAGTTTATCCAGGTCCGCATCAAAAACATCATTTAATATTATTCCACCGCTGTAAAGACCAATGGTTGAAATGACCAAAAGGACAACAGGGAGCAAAGTGAGCTGATATCTCTC
>JAPSHM010000044.1:4648-18936 GCA_031179845.1 Pedobacter sp. | reverse complement strand
CGCAAAAACAACATCAATAGGCATTAACATCACTTTATAAATCTACGAAAGATGAAAAAATATATTCTATCAATTCTTACCTGCAGTTTAATCATTACAGCCACATCCTGCAAAAAACTGCTAAATCTGGAGCCGCTGGACTCCTATTCTGAAAATACATTCTACTCCGATGAGAAAGGCTTACAAGGCGGACTGATCAGTTGCTATGATGCATTGCAAACGGACAGCTTGTATGGCAATCATCTATTAACTTTGGCCGAGCTTCGTGGTGATAACCTCATCGACAATGATCCCGGATCCGGAGCCGGCGTGCGCAACCAGATCGAAGTCTTCTCAGAAACTTCCGCAAGTAATATACTTTCCAGTTCATGGATGGGACACTACCGAGCGATCTATCGTTGCAATATCATCCTTGACCGGGCACCGGCAATCAGTATGAATGAAAACACTAAGAATCAGATCATCGGACAAGCAAGATTTATACGGGCGTTAAGCTATTTCAATCTTACCCGTCTTTGGGGAAATGTTCCACTGGTGCTTACCGTTCAGAAAACAGAGGAAGCAAGACAGAACACCCGTGCTACATCCGCTCAGGTTTATCAGCAGGTGATCGACGATCTGAAAGATGCTACAGTAAAGTTGCCGACCAGCTGGCCTAATGCACAGCGTGGCAGAGCAACCAGCTATGCAGCAGCAGGCTTACTTGCGAAAGTGTACCTCTATCAAAAGAAATATGATCTTGTGACTGCTACATTGCAACCTGTAGTAGCTGAGATCTATAATGGAACGGTATTGTCGACCGTACCACAAACCACGACCTTCCCTAACAGCTTGAAAACCAGCAAGGATGTCATCTTTGCCGTTCAATATCTATCGGGTGGGGTAAAAGAGTTTGTTCACCAGGACACTCGTTATAGAAACAACAACAACACCAACATCATCAATATCCCACAGGCGATATTCGAAGACACAGATAACCGTAAAGCACTTGTGGCCACCACTGGATCGGGTGGCAGACCTGGTAAATTTAATTCTACGTCATCTAACAACGAAACCAGTGGCGATTTTCCTGTGATCCGCTGCGCTGATGTCCTGTTGATGTATGCTGAAGCATTGAATGAAACTGCTCATGGAAATACTGAAGCATTCAAAGCGCTGAACGCGGTGCGTTCTAATGCGAACGCAACTGTTAAGACTCCAGTCGAACTGGCAGATCAGGCAGCGTTTAGAACGGCTGTATATTTGGAACGCAGATTGGAACTGGCATTGGAAGCAGATCGTTGGTTCGACATTGTGAGAACCAATCAAATGAGCACCATTTTTCCTGGAATCCCTGACTTTAGAAGCGTTTATCCGGTTCCCCAGGTGGAAATCGACAACATCAATAACAAAAGTGGCTGGCAAAACGCTGGTTACAATTAATCAGCGGAGCTCCGTTAACTTAAAAAGCATCGCCTAACTTAAAATTAGTATCTCCTAAGAAAGCCGCCTGACGGCGCCTTTCTTAGGAGATTTTTTTTGCTAAATAATTTCCAGGCCCAAAATTTCTTTGGAGTAGTTTCTTAAATACTTTTTGAGGATCTGCCGGGCCACGTGAATCCGCGTTTTAACCGTCCCTATTGGAATCTCTAGCATTTCTGCTATTTCATAGTATTTGTAGCCTTCAAAATATTTAACGAAGGGAACATAATACTCCGGTTGTAAAGTCGACAGCGCCTTGTTAATGTCGCCAATCACAAATTTACTTTCACTCAAATTCTCGGAGGCACTATAATGCAAATTTGCAGAAGAGATGTCGTCAGATTGTGTGATCAATGCGTTAGTTTTAACCAAACGCCTATAATTATTGATGAACGTGTTCTTCATAATCGTGAACAACCATCCTTTCAAATTCGTTCCATCCTTAAACTTACCGTAATACGTAACCGCCTTAAGCATTGTCTCTTGTACCAGATCATTTGCATCTTCTATGTCCTTGGTAAAATTTAATGCGAAGGACCGTAAAAAGGCCGAATGGTCGTCTAGCTGTAAATTGAACTCATTTTTTGTCATCCTGCTTCAGATTAGGGATTAAAAACAATTAAATCACTTTCACCACAAATCAGTAAAATTTTTTAATGATTATACACCGAACCATATACAAGATGTGTACCAAAATGGAATAAGCTAAACGATATTCACTTCCCTTTCCAGCATGACACCGAACCTGGAATAGACTTCATTAATGATACGATCTGAAAAATCAAACACTTCCTTTCCAGTTGCATTTCCATAGTTAACCAGTACCAAAGCCTGATTTTTCCAGGTACCCGTGTGCCCTGCAACAATTCCTTTGAAGCCACATTGCTCAATGAGCCAACCAGCGGCAAGTTTCACTTTCTGGTTGGGTGCCGGGTAATGAACCAGATCCGAAAATTTAGCCAACAGCGGCTCAAACTGTATGTCGTCTATCAATGGGTTCTTAAAAAAACTACCTGCATTACCAATTGTTGAGGGGTCCGGCAGCTTGCTTACCCGGATGTCAGAAACAATTTCGGACACATCGGCTATCGTGGGATCCAGAATCCCCCTTTTTGTTAATTCGGCTTGAATGGCCCCATACTGTGTGTTGATCGAAGCCTTTGTATTTAATTTGAAACTAACTTTTGCGATGATGTACTGTCCTTTCAGTTCGTTCTTAAAGATACTGTCCCGGTAGGCAAACTTACAATCGTCGAAACTAAACGTACGCTCATCGCCCGTTGCAATTTCGTAGGCAGTGCAGGATTCAAAAACGTCTTTAAGCTCCACACCATAGGCACCAATATTTTGTATCGGCGAAGCCCCGACAGTTCCTGGGATCAGGCTAAGGTTTTCCAGCCCGGCAAAACCACTGCCCACACAATATTTGACAAGGTCATTCCATACCACTCCCGCCCCTGCCGTTACGGTAACATCATCCTGTTCAACCACGGCCGAAATACCGGGTATGCTCACCTTGATGACCAAACCATTGAAATCTTTGGTAAAAAGGACATTACTCCCTCCGCCCAACACCAATAACGGTAGTTGTTTAACAATCGGCATACGCAACAATTCCTGAAGGTCAGTTTCGCTGAAGACTTCTGCGAAATAATCGGAATGCGCCGGAACACCAAAGGTATTGAATGATTTAAGGGAAATATTTTCTTGCAGAATTGACATATCGATAGGAATATACAAGACAAATGTAATTGTTAGCAGTTGTAATAAACATGTTAAAGGCAATATTTAAAATTTTTACCTACTTTTCGCCCGAAAAGTTGAAGTGTATTTCTTAAACTTGTAACAGGGAGAATTGTAGTTAATTTATGGACAATCAGGATAAAAAAAGGGGTATTATAATTGAAGCTGCATTGAAACGATTTGCACACTATGGCCTGTCAAAAACCACCATGACAGAAATAGCAAAGGACGTTTCCTTCTCCAAGGCACTGCTTTATTATTATTTTCCCGATAAGCTTAGTCTTTATGTAAGCGCGATAGAACACCTGATGCAAATCATCAGCCGTGACCTGGTCAAGTCTATCGATAAAACCAGCAGCTCTTCTGAAGGTGTTTTCAAACTACTACAAAAAAGGCAATCCTTTATTCAAAAATACTATAACCTGCTCGAATCAACCCAGATCATCGGGAATGAATTACCGAACGACCTCTACGAAAAGTTCAGTAAAGCCAGGGCATTTGAAACCATAATCATCGGATCGTTATTCACCCGGGGCGTAGCAAGCGGCGAATTTGTCATCGAAGATCCTAAACTGGCAACAGAAATATTTATTGATGCCTTGTCCGGTATACATTTCAACATCATGTCCAAAGACAAAAACCTTTTCCCAGGAAAAGAGCAGTTTAAACAAATCTTCCTGAAAGAGAAGGTATTTGCAGAAATCTTCCTCAAAGGGCTCCAACCACAGCGCTAAGCGTCACCGTATTGTAAGTTTATTCCGTTTTTCTAGCTAAAATTCTTAATGTAATATTAGGACTGTATTTTTGACCGTTGAATTAAAAAAGTCAGAAAGTAGAAAAGTAAAATGGCAGAAACAGATAAAAAAAGAGAAGCAATCATTGAAGGTGCGATCAAGCGTTTCATCCATTATGGGATCAATAAGACCACGATGAATGAAATTGCGGAGGACCTCTCGGTATCAAAACCCTCTCTATATTATTATTTCCCTGACAAGAATAGTCTGGTGCTGGGGGTGATCGAGAAAATATTTAACGACTATTTCGAACTTGTTGCGCAGGAGATGCTTACAGCAGTACCGATCGACATCCGGATGGCCAATATCATTGAGATCAGGCACCGATTCTTTCAAAAATACTATATGTTGCATTTATCGGGAGGCAGCCCCGACTCCTCACTCGCCTCTGATGAGCTAAGAGCGCATTTCATGAGCATGCATAAAAGAAATATCGAGCTCCATGCAGCCTTGTTCGAAAAAGCGGCGGAGCAAAAAGAAATCGCGCCTGCCGACATGTATAGAACAGCAGAACTGTACCTCGACTGCCTGGCAGGGATCACCTCGCTATGTATCCTCCATGGCAATAAGGAGTTATTCCCAAGCAAGAAAGAAATAAAGACCATTCTGGAACGGCAGCTTCGCTTATCTGCCATTTTTATTAAAGGATTAAAATAACAATAGATTACATATGAATAGATTGATCAAACAGATGAAGATGCTCCCCGTTCTGTTACTGGGACTATTGCTATCCAACACCGTAAGCGCACAAACGTTTACTTTAAAAGAGGCCTTAAACTATGCTGTGCAGAACAGCGTAAATACCCGCAAAGCGAAGCTTGACATAGATGGCGGACGTTATAAAACGCAAGAAGTAAGAGCCCAGGCGCTACCACAAATAACTGGAAATGCCGGACTAACCTATAATCCAATTATCGGCCAGCAGGTGGTAGATTTTGGCGGAGAATTACAGACCCTTAAATTCGGTCAGAAATGGAACTCATCAGCAGGTGTACAACTTTCGCAGCAAATCTTCAACAAACAAGTTTTTACAGGCTTACAAGCCGCAAAATCAAGTGAAGCATACTACAGTCTGGTTTCCCAACTCACCGAAGAGCAGATTATCGAACTGGTGGCCAACAATTACTACCAGGTTTTGGTCAACAGACAACAACTTAACGTAATTGAAACCAACATAAAAAACGTTGGCGTAATCGAAAAGATCATATCTAATCAATATGAGAATGGTTTAGCCAAAAAGATTGATGTGGATCGGATCACAGTCAGACTGACCAACTTGCAAACACAGCGTGAGCAAACCTTGAACGCCATCACTCAATTGGAGAACCAGTTGAAGTTTTCGATGGGCATGCCGGTAAGCAATGAGATCACACTTCCTAAAACAGAACTTACTGAGGTGACCCAACTACCGCATTTCAGTGATACGGTTTCCCTGGACAACAGGACAGAGATTAAAATTCTCGACACTCAGGATAAACTTTTATCGCTGCAACGCAAAGCCTATGTTTCGGAATACTTCCCAACGCTGGCATTAACCGGAAACTATACGTATTCCAGCCAGGCAGCCGGATTTGATTTCCTAACCAGCAATCCCAAATCAATTGGTTTTGATGCTTCTGCAATTGGCCTTACTTTAAAAGTACCCATCTTCAACGGCTTTTTGACACGCTCAAAGATCCGCCAGGCAGATGTGGACATTAAAAAAGCAAGAGAGGACAGAAGAGAATCTACCAACTCCCTGAACATGGCCTATGAGAATGCGAAGATCGAATTGAGGAACAGCTTGAACACCATCAACCTCCAGCAAAAAAATGCGGAGCTTGCAGATGAGATCTATAGAAGTACGCAGAACAACTACAACAATGGCCTGGCTACTCTGACAGACCTGTTGGATACAGAAAGTGCACTTACCGAAGCTCAGAACAGCTATACCCAGGCATTGTTAAATTACAAGATCGCCGAAATACAACTAATCAAATCAAACGGAAATATAAAATCGCTATTATAATGAAAAGAGGAATAATTACAGTTTTAGTAATCATACTTGTCCTGGGTGGAATTGCCTGGGTATTATCCAACAATAAAAAGGAGAACGAAGCAAAAACTGCTGTCGTTGCTCAGGGAGGTGGTGCAGTGAGTGTACGTACGGCAACCATCAAAAAAGAAGCGATAGATCTGGACTTTGGCGTGAACGGTAACTTCGAACCCAACCAGGAAATTAAATTTTTATCGGAAAATGCAGGTCGTGTAAACAAGATCTATGTAGATGAAGGCGACCGGGTAACCAAAGGTCAGATCCTTGCACGTATTGATGCTGAGATCATCAATACAGATAAAGAAACTGCTCAGGCAACACTTCAAAACGCAGTAAAGGACGAGGCAAGATACGCGAGTTCATTCAAAACAGGCGGAGTTACACAACAGCAATTAGATCAGGCAAAACTGGCCGTAGCCAATGCACGCTTAAGATTACAAAGCGCATCCAGAAAAGTAAGCGATGCGAACATCAAATCGCCAATCAATGGCATTGTGAACAAGAGATTTATCGAAGTTGGCGCATTCGTAAACACACAGGGAACGGAAATGTTCGAACTGGTAGACGTATCCAAACTGAAGTTAAAAGTGAACGTAAATGAAAGCCAGGTAGCCAACATCAACATTGGCGACAGGGTTCAGATCAAGTCGAACGTATTTCCTACCGACAACTTTGTAGGAAAAGTTACTTTCATCGCTGCAAAAGCGGATGAATCGTTAAACTTTCCAATTGAGATCCAGGTGGACAACAATGGAAAACACAACATCAAAGCAGGTATGTATGGAACAGCCATATTCAAGTTCCCTAAACAAGCACCTGCATTGACCATTCCACGTGGTTCATTTGTGGGCAGTGTAAGCAGTAACCAGGTCTATGTCCTGGAAAATGGAAATACAGCCAAAGTACGTAAGGTGATTGCCGGACGTATATTAGGTGAAAACGTAGAGATATTGGAAGGTTTGAAAGAAGGCGAAACCGTAATTACCAGCGGACAGATCAACTTAGTAGACGGCAGCAAAGTTGCCCCTGTAAAATAACACGAGTATGAAGATAACAGAAATTTCTATAAAACGTCCCAGCCTGGTTATTGTGGTCTTTGCCGCATTAACACTTTTGGGACTGTTAAGCTACTTTTCACTGAGTTATGAGCTATTGCCCAAATTCTCGAATAACGTAGTTTCCATATCAACCATCTATCCGGGGGCATCCCCAAGTGAAGTAGAAAATACGGTAACCAAGAAAATTGAGGATGCCGTATCTTCGATGGAAAACGTAAAGAAACTGAACGCAGTTTCCTACGAAAGCTTGTCGGTCGTAACCATCACCTTAACCGATGCGGCAGACATTGACCTCTCTTTAAATGATGCGCAACGTAAGGTGAACGCGATTTTGGCAGACTTACCTGAAGAGGTAAAACCACCGTCTTTGAATAAGTTCTCGCTGGACGATCTACCGGTGATCACCATGTCCGCTTCTGCGAAAATGGATGATGCAACCTTTTATGATTTGATGGACAAGCGTATCGCTCCTATCCTTTCAAGGGTAAACGGTGTGGCGCAGGTTACGTTGGTCGGCGGACAAGAACGGGAGATCGAAGTCGGCCTGGATGCCGATAAAGTGCAGGGTTACGGTTTATCCGTACCACAGATCCAGCAAGCGATCCTGAGTTCCAATCTTGATTTCCCTACTGGAAGTGTAAAGACCAATTCTGAAGACATCCTGATTCGTTTATCGGGTAAATACAAAAATGTTGAAGAACTGAGAAACCTGGTAGTAGCAACTACTAAAGGCGGCGCACAGATCCGTTTGAAAGACGTAGCCGATGTCCAGGATTCTCAAAAAGAAGTAGAGAAGATCGCACGTATCGACAGGACTGGCTCGATTGCGGTTCAAATTGTGAAACAAACAGATGCCAATGCAGTAGAAGTAAGTAAGCTGATGCATCAGGTTATTGCGAAGTTGAAAACTGATTATCAAGTCAACAACCTCGATATCAAAATTGTGAACGACAGTTCCATATTTACCCTTGAATCGGCAGATGCGGTTATTCACGATTTAATCCTGGCGATCATCCTGGTAGCATTTGTAATGCTTTTCTTCCTGCATAGTTTGCGTAACGCCGCAATTGTAATGGTATCGATCCCTGCCTCACTGATCGCAACATTTATCGGGATCAGCCTGTTTGGCTATACACTTAACCTGATGTCCCTGCTGGGTCTATCATTGGTGGTAGGTATTTTGGTCGATGATGCAATTGTGGTACTGGAGAATATCTACAGACACATGGAGATGGGCAAGAACAGGGTACGGGCAGCCTATGATGCAACAAGTGAAATTGGTTTTACAGTTGTATCGATTACCCTGGTAATTGTGGTCGTGTTCTTCCCGATTACGGTGAGCACCGGATTGGTATCTAATATCCTCCGTCAGTTCTGTGTGGTGGTGATCATCGCAACATTGCTGTCCCTTGTGGCCTCATTTACCATCGTTCCCTTATTGTCCTCAAGATTCGGTAAACTGGAAAAAATTGAAGGAACAAATATCTTCGGACGCTTTATCCTGTGGTTTGAAAAACAACTGAATGTATTTACCAAATGGATCACTGGTATCCTGGAATGGACATTAAGACATAAAGCCATTACATTGATCGGTGTATTCCTCCTGCTTTTAAGTTCATGCGGTTTAACCATAGGCGGCTTTATCGGAACAGAGTTCTTCCCGAAAAGTGATAAAGGAGAATTCTTGGTGCAGATCGAACTGCCAAAAGACGCTTCAATTGAAAAGACCAACCAGTTCACTCAAAAAGCTGAGGAATTCCTGAGCAAGAAAAAGGAAATTGTACAAATGATCACTACGGTAGGTCAGGCAAGTGGCGACTTCGGTGCGACACAAGCTACCGCTTACAAATCAGAGATCAATGTCAAATTGGTTGCGCGTTCAGAACGTGAGGACCAATCCGATATTTATGCGACCAAGATCAGTCGTGAATTGGCACATCACCTTGTTGGTGCCAACGTAAAAACGGTTCCGATCAGTATCCTCGGTATCGCGGAAAATGCGCCGATTCAGTTGGTCGTAATGGGCCCGGATCTTGAAAGTGCGCTACAATATGCTGAAAGTGCGAAAAACATCCTGACGGGAATTCCAGGAACCGCAGATTTAAAACTATCTGTAGAAAAAGGTAGTCCGGAGATCAATGTTCAGGTAGACCGTGATAAAATGGCTGCATTAGGATTATCACTGCAAACCGTAGGTTCAACGATGCAAACCTCTTTCAGTGGTAACACAGACGGCAAGTTCCGCCAGGGTGAGTATGAATATGACATCAATATCCGGTACCAGGCGTTTAACAGAAAGAACATCGATGATGTTAGAAACCTGATCTTTATCAATGACGCAGGCGGACAAGTTAAGCTTTCACAGTTTGCCGTGATCAAAGAAAGTTCTGGTCCTAGTCAGCTTGAAAGACGGGATAAAAGTACATCAGTTACGGTACAATCACAGTCTATCGGCCGACCAACCGGAACAATCGTAAGTGAGTTCCAGACAAAATTAGATGCCCTGGAGAAAAGTGGGGAACTTAAAAAACCTACAGGTGTATCTTATGTTTGGGGTGGTGACCAGGAAAATCAAAGTGAAGGATTCGGTACTTTAGGTATCGCCCTATTGGCCTCCGTGATCCTGGTATATCTGATCATGGTAGCCTTATATGACAGTTTCATCTATCCACTTGTGGTGATGTTCTCGATTCCGTTATCAATTATCGGTGCCCTACTGGCACTGGCACTGGCCAACCAGTCGCTCGGTATCTTTACCATTTTAGGATTGATCATGCTGATCGGTTTGGTGGCCAAGAATGCGATCATCCTGGTCGATTTTACCAACCAGATGAAAGCAGAAGGTAAATCAACACACGATGCCTTGATCCTGGCTAACCATGCACGTTTGCGTCCGATCCTGATGACAACCATCGCCATGGTGATCGGGATGCTACCAATCGCATTGGCCAGTGGTGCCGGTGCAGAATGGAAGAACGGTTTGGCCTGGGTAATTGTAGGTGGTTTAACGAGTTCGTTATTCCTGACCTTAATCGTTGTGCCGGTAATGTACCAGGTATTCGATAGCTTATTGAACCGTTTAGGTTTCAATAAGAAAGGTAAAACCATGGACGAACTAATGGTTGAACCTTATACACATAAGGAAGTGAAAGAATATGATATTGATCATGTTCATTAATTGATCATTTCCAGTAATAATGGCGCATAAAAAAAGAGGAACCGTAAAGGTTCCTCTTTTTTTATGCGTTAATGAAGCCGTACATTTACCTTACGATGTCGTACAGCAAAACTGATTAAATGTGTATCGCTCTATTTTCTGTAGCGCCCATAGCAGCTTCTTTAAACGCTTCTGTATAGGTAGGATGTGCATGGCAAATTCTTGCGATGTCCTCTGCTGAGGCACGGAACTCCATGGCAACAACCGCTTCAGCGATCATGTCTGCTGCACGCGGGCCAATCATATGAACACCTAAGATCTCATCGGTCTTAGCATCAGCCAATACCTTGACAAAACCATCCGTATCCATACTTGCTTTCGCACGTCCGCTCGCTTTGAAAGGGAACGAACCTGTTTTATATTGCTGTCCTTTTTCTTTCAGCTGCTCCTCAGTAAAACCAACAGAAGCTACTTCAGGCCAGGTATAAACCACGCCAGGTATCAGGTTGTAATTGATATGTGGCTTTTGACCAGCAATGCGCTCTGCAACATAAATTCCTTCGTCTTCGGCCTTATGGGCAAGCATGGCACCTTTAACCACATCACCTATCGCATAAACGCCAGGTACCGCAGTTTCCAGGTGATCATTTACCGGAATCTTATTTCCTCTTTCTTCCGTTTTCAGACCGATGTTCTCCAAGTCTAATCCAGCCGTATAAGCGGTACGTCCCACAGCTACAATGCAGTATTCCGCATCAAACTTCAGTTCTTCACCTTTGGCATTTGTTGCTGTAACCGTTACTTTCTCACCTTCTACAGTGGCTCCCGTAACTTTATGGTTCATGAAGAATTCCATACCTAACGACTTTTTCAAAACGCGTTGCAATTCTTTTCCAAGACCAGCATCCATCGCGCCTAATAAAGAAGGCATGAACTCAATTACAGATACTTTAGTACCCAAACGAGCGTATACCGAACCCAATTCCAACCCGATCACACCACCACCGATCACGATCATCTGTTTTGGCACTTCATTAATGTCCAAAGCCTCTGTTGAGGTAATGATGCGTTTTTTATCGATAGGTAAAAATGGTAAGGTTGTCGGTTTTGAACCCGTAGCAATGATCACATGCTTTGCAGTGATGGTTTCAGATTTACCATTATTGGTGATCTTGATGGTATTCTTGTCTACGAAAGATCCAACCCCTTCAAAGGAGTCAATCTTGTTCTTTTTGAATAAATATTGTATTCCAGCTGTATTTTGGGCAACAACATCGTTTTTACGCGCGATCATTTGTGGCATATCAACCTTCAGATCTTTCAGGCTGATGCCGTGCGTTTGAAAGGTATGTGCAGCATTATGATAATGTTCCGAAGAATCTAATAAAGCTTTTGATGGGATACAGCCAACATTCAGACAGGTACCACCAAAAGTTTTATATTTTTCAATAACTGCTGTTTTTAAGCCTAATTGGGCGCATCTTATCGCACCAACATAACCGCCCGGACCCGAGCCAATTACAACTACATCGTATTGCATATTAAGGATTTTTTTTTCGTAAAGTTAACAAACCAAAAGCGAATATAAACTACCGCCTGATTTTCTTTGGTCATTTAAAAACCATCAAATCCTCTTACAGCAACCAATCCTGCCGGACAAGGACTGGCCGGACCCAGGGAGTCCGGCTCTACCATCAAAATCTGGTATAAACAGCAAGCTGTACCACATTGTTCAAGGTGTTATTAACCCGACCGTTAACGAACTGATTCAAGTAACCGGCTTCCAGGTCGATCTTCTTGTTTAAACGGTAACCAACAGCACCGTATGCCCTATTCTGGTCAAACACCTCACCATTTAGCTTGTCATTGTTTTGAATGTTAAAGAACAATTCATTTTGCAAAGCCACAAAAGGACCTTTAACAAAAGGTTGCTTGGTATCCGTAAGTGGAAGTACGAACCGGAAGAAGTACCTGAGTCGTTGTGAAAATACGTCCGCTCCGGCAGTTTCAATAAAGCGTTGTTCCAGTCTGAAACGGTGTTGTGCATAAACTGGTTGAATTTTATGCGTCAGAATATATTGCTCCCAGATGCGGTGTTCAGACAGCGTATTTTTTGCCAGACCGTCCGTATTCAGATAAGTATCTACCAGCAAATACCCAACCGTTGCATTGCTGCTCTTGTTGATGTAATAAGTTGCCCCAGGACGGAAAAGGAAATTCCGTGCCCCGTCCCATTTGTCGGCCGACCGCAATTGAACGTCAAGGTGTAAGCCCCACTTATCATTGATACGGGTACTATTTAAAAATAAGAACCAGCCAGTATTCTGCTTTGCAGTCTGCGAAAAACCGCTGGTTATAGCAAGAAAAAATAAAAAAGAAGTGCAAATAAATTGTTTCATATCATCAAATTCAGATCAAAAGACTAAAATAGAAAAGAAAAGCAACAAAAAAGGCCCCGGAGGAATCCAGGGCCTTTTTTATTAAATATTTTACAAAACTAGATCCCTAACAGCAATCTTGCAGGATCTTCCAACAATTGTTTAACCCGAACCAGGAAGCCTACCGATTCCCTGCCGTCAATGATCCTGTGATCATAAGATAGAGCCAGATACATCATTGGACGAATGACAACTTCACCTTTTTCAGCTACCGGGCGTTCTATGATGTTATGCATACCTAGAATTGCAGACTGTGGCGCATTGATAATTGGTGTCGACATCATGGAGCCAAACACACCACCATTGGTGATCGTGAACGTTCCACCTGTCATCTCTTCAATTGTCAACTTGCTGTCGCGTGCTTTCGTAGCCAGTTCGATCACTGTTTTCTCGATCTGGGCAAGGCTCATGCTTTCTGCGTTTCTGATCACTGGAACAACCAAACCCTTAGGGGCAGAAACAGCGATTGAAATATCAGCAAAGTCGTTAAACACAACAGACTCACCATCGATGCGTGCGTTAACAGAAGGGAAATCCTTCAATGCCTCGCATACTGCTTTGGTGAAGAAGCTCATGAATCCCAGACCAACACCATATTTTTCTTTGAACTGATCTTTATATTTTCCACGCAGATCCATCACCGGCTTCATGTTTACCTCGTTGAACGTGGTTAGCATAGCCGTTTCATTCTTAACCGTAACCAAACGTTTGGCTACCGTCTTACGCAACGGAGACATTTTTTCTTTGCGTTCGTTCCTTGAACCTGCAACAGGAGCGGCAACAGCAGCTTTAGGCGCTTCAACCTTAGCAGCAGGCTGAGCAGCTTTCTGAGCTGATACAGCGTCCTCTTTGGTTATTCTACCGTCAACACCCGTTCCTTTAACACTCGCCGGATCAACACCTTTTTCAGCCAGTATCTTACCTGCCGAAGGCGAAGGTGTGCCTGTAGCGTAGCTATCTCCTGTTCTTTCTGGAACTGGAGCAGCAGCCTGATCAGCTGCCGGCTTTTGGGCCGCAGGTGCAGCTTCTTCAGCAGCTTTTGGAGCTGCAGCACCACCATCTTCAATTTGACAAACCACAGCACCTATCGCCAAAGTATCTCCTTCAGCTGCTACTATTTTTAAAGTTCCGGCTTGTTCTGCAGTCAATTCGAATGTCGCTTTGTCCGACTCTAACTCGGCAATCACTTCATCCATTTCTACTGCTTCACCATCGTTCTTCACCCAACGGGATAAAACAACTTCGGTTATCGACTCGCCAACTGGCGGAACTTTTATTTCTATACTCATAACAGGTGTTTATTTTTTTTAATCTACATTAAATACTTTGCTCACCGACTTCTTGGCTATTTTTTGCTCTTGTTCAGTAACGACCATTTCAAAGGCTTTCGCTAAAATATAAGCCTGCTGATCCGCATGTTGTTTTGCAAATCCTGAAGCGGTACTGCTGCTTTCTCTTCTTGAGATCACTTCGATATTGCTGAAAATGGTCTTTCTGAGTCTGCGCAACAGGTATGGCCATGCACCCATGTTTTCAGGCTCTTCCTGAACCCATACGGCTTCTTTGGCATTTTTATACTTTTTATATACAGCTTCCATCTGT
>JAPSHM010000044.1:0-4638 GCA_031179845.1 Pedobacter sp. | reverse complement strand
GTAGGGTACAATTGCTCAACGCGAACAATAGCCACATCTTTGGTCTGATCTTTCTGCTGTTTTTCCAACAGTTCGTAGTAGATCTTTCCACTGCAGAACAATACCCTGGTTACATCGGCATCTTTCAGATTCGGATCAGCGATCACTTCCTGGAATTTCCCTTGGGTGAACTCTTCCAATTTAGAAACACATTGCGGATGACGCAATAAGCTTTTCGGCGTGAAGACCACCAATGGTTTCCTGAAGTCACGCTTGAATTGTCTGCGCAATGCATGGAAAAAGTTTGCAGGAGTAGTACAGTTGGTCACCTGCATATTGTAATCGGCACAAAGCTCCATGAAACGCTCGATCCTTGCAGATGAATGCTCCGGACCTTGTCCCTCATAACCATGAGGCAACAACATCACCAATCCATTTTCACGTTGCCATTTTGTTTCCGCACTGGCGATATATTGGTCGATCACAATTTGGGCGCCATTGAAGAAATCGCCAAACTGAGCTTCCCAGATGGTCAATGCATTTGGATTTGCCATGGCATAACCATATTCAAAGCCCAACACACCATATTCTGATAAATGTGAATTGTAAATATCGAATGTTGCCTGCTGCTCAGAAATATTCGCCAAAGGGATATATTCCTCTTCCGAATCCTCCAAGGTTAACACCGCATGGCGATGAGAGAAAGTCCCACGTTCCACATCTTGTCCGCTCAAGCGCACTCTCTTACCTTCGGCAAGTAAAGTACCATACGCCAATTGCTCACCCATGGCCCAGTCAAATACATGTGTTGTATTCGCCATTTTACTGCGCTCATCAAAAAGCTTCTCTATTTTCTTGAAGAACTTTTTATCCGTTGGCAGGCTGCTGATGCGCCTTGCAATTTCAAGGAATGTATTTTCTTTTACAGCGGTTACCGGAGAACTTTCAAAATCCTTAGGGGTAGCGATCCGCATATCAGACCAGGCACCGCCAAACTTAACATCCTTGTAAGTTGAGGTTACTGCTTTCGCCTCATTTAAACGCTCCTGCAAGATCCCACGGAATTCCTTTTCCAATTCTTTTGCTGCGCTTGCCTCAAGCGAACCTTCTTTGATAAGCTGTTCAACATAAATATCACGTGAGTTCGCATGTTTTTCAATGGCCTTGTAAAGTAGCGGCTGTGTGAATTTAGGCTCATCGGATTCATTGTGTCCATACCTGCGGTAGCAAAGAATATCGATGAATACATCATTCCTGTATTTCTGACGGTATTCCATGGCCAGGTTGATCGCATAGACCAATGCTTCCACGTCATCTCCATTTACATGGAATACAGGTGACAGTGTTACTTTTGCAATATCAGTACAATAGGTACTGGTACGTGCATCTTTAAAGTTAGTGGTGAAACCGATCTGGTTGTTGATGATCAGGTGAATGGTACCTCCGGTTTTGTAACCGTCCAAACCAGCCATCTGAATCACTTCATAAACAATCCCCTGTCCGGCGATAGAAGCATCCCCATGGATCAATATTGGTGCAATGCGGGCATTGTCACCACCATACTTGAAATCTATTTTAGACCTGGTCATTCCTTCAACCACTCCGTTCACTGTTTCCAGATGCGAAGGGTTCGGGCAAAGGCTCAGGTGTACATTCTTACCATCATTAGTAGCTACATCGGTAGAATAACCCAGGTGGTATTTTACATCACCCCCAAAAGGAGATTCCGCACTATAACCTTTACCTTCAAATTCTGCAAATATATCCTTATATGTTTTTTGCATGATATTGGCCAGCACGTTCAAACGTCCTCTGTGTGCCATCCCAATTACAAACTCTTCAATACCCAATTTTGCACCTTGTTCAATAACCGAGTCCAATGCAGGAATCAAAGCTTCAGCACCTTCAAGTGAGAATCTTTTCTGACCAAGGAACTTGGTCCCTAAAAAGTTCTCGAAAGTTACTGCCTCATTCAACTTCCTGAGTATCCTTTTCTTTTCATCGATCGAAAAACTTGGAGTGTTGCGTACACTTTCCATTTTACGTTCAATCCAGGAAAGAACTTCCGGGGTACGCACATATTTATATTCAGCGCCAATTGAACGGCAATAAGTTTGCTTCAGGAATGCAATAATATCGCTTAGTTTGGCTGCGCCGATGCCCAGTTCAACACTTGCATTAAAAACGGTATCCAGATCAGATTCGTTCAAACCGAAGTTCTCGATATCTAAAGTTGGCTGATGCGGGCGTCTTTCTCTAACAGGATTGGTGTGCGTAAACAAATGACCACGCTGGCGATAGCCATTGATCATGTTCAACACACTAATCTCCTTTAAGAAATGCTCGGGAGTTTCTCCATTATCGGAAGTTTCTCCATTAGCCGTTGTGCCTGACGAATCTTTTCCGAAGTCAAAACCTTCAAAAAACTTTTGCCAGCCAAACTCAACAGAATTCGCATCTTGTTTATAAGATTGGTATAAGGACTCTATGTATTCGGCATTTGCGCCGCTGAGATAAGATAAATTATCCATTTCGATATTAAGTATGCTATAAGTGATGCAAAATTAGGATTTTACCTTATAAAACAGGCAATATTCTTTATAAATCTTTAAGAAAATCTACCATGTCACAAACATTTTTTAATGGTCGGAGCCGATCATTTAACAGCAGGTCAAATTCCGAAATCAAGCTGCCAGCTACCAGCAGTGGAACGTCAACGTGATCCATCACTTTAGTCACGATTTTATTCAAATCTTTGCCAAGGTTTAAAGAGGTAAGCACAATAAATGCATAATCCGGTTGATACGCTTTGATTACTTTTTGGAGGTCCGCATATGGAACATCAGCACCCAGATAAAGCGTTTCATGTCCGCAATTTTTCAACAGGTATCTCGCAAACAGCAGTCCCGTTTCATGGACCTCTGCTTCTGGTAAAAAAAGCAGGAACCTTAAAGGACTTTCAATTTTTGGGGGGCTGGACCGGTCAATCTCAACAATGATCCGCTCCCGGATCAGATTGGCGGCGAAATGCTCCTGCGATGGATCAATTGCACCGGCTTGCCAAAGCATCCCTACCCGCTTCATAAATGGAAAAAGGATCAGGTCCATGGTCTTTACCAGCCCCATTTCTTCGATGCAACCCATCAGGATCTTAGAGAATTCCGCCTCGTCATACCTGAGCGTCGCATTGGATAAATTAAGCAGTTGTACAGATTCGTTTTCCCATTGTGAATTGAGCTGGCTGACCAGGTCCAGAATCTGTTGTTTGCCCAATTTTGCGATCCTGCTGATCTTATAACCATTCTCGTTTAATGCAACAATATTCAACAGCATTTTCAGGTCTTGCTCAGAGTAATACCTGATATTGGTTGGCGTGCGCTTTGGTGGCACGAGATTGTACCTAACCTCCCAGGCCCGGATGGTATGCGCCTTAATGCCAATAAGGTTTTCGATATCGCTGATTGAATAGGTCTTCATTTGATTTACGCCAACAAATGTTCAACAACTTTGTCCAAGATACAAATTTGTCAGACTTTATTAGTCCAAAATACAGACATTCAAGATTTTAAACTTTAAACAGTTATTTGAATGGTCAGAACTCAGTCCGAAATCAATAACATGACTTAGAATGGTGTTGCCGGGTCGGCATCCAGAATCTTAATTTGTTTGTTCAGGTCAAATCCATTTTTGGGTTTAGCATCTTTGCTTACGCCGGCGATGCTTGCCCAATTACCCCAGTTACTGGCCGGTGCATAATCAATCAGTTTTTCTTCAAAATAAGCTGCACCGTAGGTCCAGTGGATCTTTAGCACATGGACAAGGAAAGTAGCCACCAGTAATCTGCCGGTATGCGGAATAAATCCAGTACTGTTCAGGTCGAACATAAATTTGTCCACTACCGAATTCCCGGTATGTCCTGCTTTCCACTTCTCCAGGTTGGGATCTGGTGCTTCAAAAGCATGGCTCATGTCAAGATCCGCATCCTGGTCGCGGAAGAACCCCACCCCATGCTTTTTGAACATGAATCTGAAATAGTCCCGCCAAAGTAATCCCAAAAGGATCTGGTTGAAATGGGCGTTGCTGCCAAACTTTTCTTCCGCTTCTTTAACCTGCCAATAGACTTTGCGGGGCGACAAACAGCCAAGTGCCAGCCAGGCCGACAAGTGCGAAGAAAATCCAGGTTTGTCTACCGTGGGTTTTTGACTGCTTTTGATATAGATCGATGAGCCTTCGGCCAGCAATGACCTCAGGTGTTCCAAGCCTGCCTGTTCACCTCCGCTGATCGGCTGCTGAGCCACCTGCGTGCGCTCCGGCAAAAAGCCAAGAGCTTCCAGTGAAGGTACTGCACCCCATTCCTCATTTTCCGCAAATGTGATCTGCTCAGGTGATAAAAAGCAATCTTTCACGATGGCATCCCGCTCCGTTTTCTTTTTGAACTGCACGAAAACATCAGGGATGTCTTTTATGGGAAATGGAAGGTCTTCCTTATTATATAAGGTATGGCCGATAAAATGCTTCAGGTTAATTTTAAGCTTCCACAGCAGATCTTCCACATGTCCGGAGATCACTGTTTCTTCCGGACCAACTTCCCGGTGATGATAAACTTCGGAGATGCCAAATTGTTCCACCAGATCGGCAATATGATCTTCGGGTTTACCA
>JAPSHM010000290.1:372-5110 GCA_031179845.1 Pedobacter sp. | reverse complement strand
TGCCTTCAACAATGAAATGCAGGGCTTTAGTGCTGGCGAAGGCTTTCTACCAGTTGGTCCTGTATACCGGAGTAAAAATTACACAGAGTCATCTACGGATAATGCCAAAAATGCCTTGCGTTATTTCAAAAATGTAGAAAGCGTTGTCAATGAAATCGTAGAAGAAGGTGAAGGTTTTGACGGATTCGAAGCCATGGCACAGCGCTTCCTGGATAAAGTTGCGGAACTTGGTGGGACCAGAAAGTATCTCGAGGCATGGAAATATGATAAGAAAAATGCCCGGAACAAAGCGTATAGCACACCGAACTGGCTGGCGGATGCTGAATTGTGTCGACAGTCACATCTATACAGGTTCGTGATGATCTACATGGATATGGAGTTTGAAAAAAAGCTGTGCACGTCTGTTGGTGCTACTTTTAGTGCAAATAGAGATCCACTAGCTATAAACATGGACAACAATGCATTAAGGAAATTGGTGACAGAGATGCCAAAGCAATTCAATGCCTGTTACCTGGTGATGCTGTCCTGGTTGTCCCGGATTTACGAGGTTAAACTTTGGGAAACTGATAAAGATCGAAGGTATGCCATTGAGATGATCGCCACCTGGCCGATGATGTCGCTCTCGATCCGTCCATTTCTGGAGTTGATCTCCTTTTTCCCTGTCGATCTTAAAATGTTATTCCGTATGGACAAGGATGCACTGCCAGGGTTGCCTACAGATGCTACCCAGCTGGCAGATTTCTTTATAGATACGGAACGCAGCGAGGCCACCAACAAACAGATCGATTACCTGGCGATGCGGGTTTTAGCAAATGTGGCCGAATGGGCAAAGGAGCAGATTGAAGTGGTAAAGGCGAATTTCAGCGGATACCAGGCGGATATGATCATCAACAGGTTGGCAGGTTTGTCAAGGTTGAATGAGTTTGAAAAACAATTCCCATTCCGGGAGCATGGTGGTTATTCCAATACGATGCCCGACCTTAATTACCAGCAAAATTACCCTGATGCAAACCTGTATAGTGAAAATCCTTCTATGTTGGGCGACGAGCCTAAAGATCCTTCGAAGCTAGACAACATCTTTGAGGATACTTTAGTACTCAAGCTACGGTTTGGTGGTTTTGGCCTGGTGCAACTTGCTACCGATCCTGATCCACCGACTGATGAATCTGGATGCACCGGTACGCACATGCTGCATCCTGCTGATGGTAAAGGAACATTTGACCGCGCACTGGTGTGGCAGAATCTTCCTGGCCAAAAGAACATTTTAAGAGCGCCGACGGCTAAGTTGCCCGAAATAGGTGTAAACATTATTGACCTGACGTTACAGGTAACTGATCAAGGGGCAACGGCAGGATATGTACCGTTGCAGATCATGCAATCAGCAGGTGCTGTTCAAACTTCTGGAGTTCAGCAGTATCTTGATGTGAGCGGATTGAATGACCTGGTCAGATTTGATGCTGCCGATGTGCTTGGTGCCGGCAATCCTCTACGCCTGGACCTTCTCGAAAAGGATGGCATCCGACCTTTTTTGAATGGCGACAACCATCTGGTGTCAAAGGACGGTGAACCGATAGATCCATTTATTATTTCCATTACCAACGATAAACACCAGAATATCTTCCAACGTGAAATTTATAATGAAGGTAAGACCTTCCTGGACATGGATCCGTTGCAGCGACTGGAAACAGGACGCTGGCCTACGGGCTTTGATGCAAATCTGAACGATATCCCCGATTGGTTGACCAATCACCTTCCTTCAGCGTATGTTGATGCGATAATGCAGGGACCACCAGCGTACCTGAACAATAGGGCGGGCGTTTTGTACGATGAACTGGAGGTGCTCTTAACCGATGGGACGGTGATTGACCAGCAAAAAATTGATTCTGTAATTTCGTATGCCGAGCGCCTATTTCTGATAACCATGCCGCGAGGAACCACTGTAGGTTGGCTGGCCACATTGCTTAACTATGGTCACTCTGTGAGTGGTACACTGAAATCCTCAGAAAGTAACAACCCCATTTATGATCTTATTGAAAGGGAACTAAATGTCAAGGTGAGTTGTGAGCCTGAAGAAAAAGACCGTAGCAAAGCGAATTCAAGATGGGTGGTCAAATATACTAAGGGAATCATGGATACCGATGCGATAACTAACCTGGTATATGGAGAGTTATACATTCCTTTGCAAGTGTTGCCAGATGGCAGACCAATAAACGTTAAAAAGAAATGGGTATTTGCCGCTGGTATGAAAGATCTCATCGCGCAATATGCCTGTGATTTTTCAAAACCTTTCTGGGCTTCTTTCAAGATTGATGGTAAGGTAAGGTCTATTACTTTACCAAGTGGCATCACAATTACAGAGACTTTGGCCGCCGCAGATACTAACAGCTATAAGTATACTGCGGAGGGCGTTCCTGGAATTAAAGGCTATTCTGGTTCGTTTTCAGTAACAGTTTTGGACGATAATCGGGTTGAATTATTACTGGAAGTCAGTTTTGGCTATGACACTACGGCAAGTTTTAAGACGATGATTACCATTGTGGGAGGTTTCTTCAATTCCACTTCAGCAGCGTTGGCTGCGCATTTTGCGCCTGAAAAATAGCGGGCCTTTTACTTTTATTGGGCTGTCTGATCTAGACAGCCCAATAGAAATTAACCATTCAACTTCACCAGAAAACCTTTTCTCTTCACAACGTTTTTATAATCCCACTGTATCTTTTTGGACTTTTCAATCCAGCGTGCAACATCATCCAGGTTAATTTGTTCAGCAGCGGTATAGGTAATGGAAGCGTCCTTGAATTTACCAGTATTTATTTTTAAGTCCGCTTCGTCAAAATCAGCACCGCTCCAAAACATTAAACGGATACCAGATTTGAGTTTGCTATAGCCAACGATTGGATTTTCATCTATAAACCAAACAGGATGTGCATGCCAGATCTTGCTTTCTTCTTCATTTAGCTTGAGGTTGATTTCGCGCGATAAAATGTCGCAAATTTCTTTGTCAGTCGCTGTTTGAGTGTTATTATAAGCCAATATGTCCTTATTCATAGCTTTAAGTTTTGATTGTCAATCTTACCGATATATTCGTTAACCAGCAATTCCCATTCCTGGTCTAATGAAACCTGAGCTGAGCTTTTCCCTGCCCTATTATACCAGTAATTTGCGTTCCAAATGTCACCCTCCTTGCGATGCAGGTAGGCATGAATATGAGCTGACCGCGGATCTGTTAACTGATCGATCAAATCGTGTGCAGTTTTCCAGTCACCTATTCCATCGTACCATAGCGCCTGTAAATACAATGGTAATTCAGTAGGTAAACGTACATCAGCTACTGACTGTTTGAATTCATTTACATCAATCATAACTCAAATATAATAACTACGAGTTACATTGGGACGACTTATCAAGCCTTAACTTTTCATTTTATGATCGTCAGGTTTTGCGGATGTAATCTTTGTAAATAACATTTTTCCTTTCTTTCCTATTGATTTTAATGAAAACCCACTGAAGCAATAGAATGAAACTGATTGAATGTTCAATTTGTTTCAAGATCTTTAGAGGATTGTAATCGTATTTTTTTTAAGATAAAAAGCCAATATTTGGATGTCCGAACCAATACGTATGAACTGGAAGTCTTTTCGTAGGAGGTTACAACAAATCATTAAACAATCAAATCAAATACATAAAATTATGGCAAAAAATAATTTACTGCGAATGGATAATGTCGGCATTGTTGTAGAATCTCTCGATAACGCTATTTCTTTTTTCAGGGAGATAGGCCTGAAACTTGAGGGACGGGCCACGATTGAAGGAGAATGGGCTGGCCGTGTAACCGGACTGGGTTCTCAAAGCGTAGAAATTGCAATGATGGTTACTCCAGATGGTCATAGCCGGATCGAGATTTCACGTTTTATCACTCCACCCACTATTTCAGATCACCGGAATGCTCCTGTGAACGCTTTAGGTTACCTACGTGTTATGTTCACTGTTGAAGATATTGACGAGATGGTAACGAGGCTTTGTAAGCATGGCGCTCAACTCGTCGGCGAAGTGGTTCAATATGAGGACTCCTATCGACTTTGTTATATTCGCGGAACTGAAGGCATTTTGATTGGTTTGGCGGAGCAAATCGGTGATAAGTAAGCGACCATTAAACGAACTCATACGTCTCACTTAGCAGCCCTTGTAGCTTTGTTATGGTAAGCTGATTTGGCCTCACTCTATGAATCGGGAGCCCTAAGCTCGTCACTAGCCAGTGACTTTTTCCATGGATCATCTTTATCAGGATCTTTGCCGATCAACGGAGCTTCAGGATCAGTACCGCCCAACAACTCATCACTGGAATTTGCATTTTCTTTCATCCGATTCAACTGATCGGTCTGTCTGGCCCCAGCAATCACGTCGACCTCATTGGTACGAAGCTGCTGTTTTCCAGACGAAACCCCTTGGCTCCCATTATGGGACAGTTCAGACCCAAAATCTTGTTTTCTTAAAACGTATTTAACCGCTTCGTAAAGCGCAATACCAATTAATGCGTTTTTAATAAATCCCATATTGTCATCTTTCTACTGAAATAACAAGTTCTAGATGAAAAAGTTTGACGGGCAAATAGCGGATAATTTATGGAGTCAGTACCTTTTCATAAGCACGTCTTTCGCTGCCTCTAAAGTACACTCGTCCACAGTAGTCATACCCTAATTTTTCAAATATGCTAATCATTGCTGCGTTATCAAAGTTAGTA
>JAPSHM010000290.1:0-362 GCA_031179845.1 Pedobacter sp. | reverse complement strand
ACGCTGTAAACTTTATTACTAAGTGCAAAATCTTCGATATGCTTAAGGATCTTCTTCGCTAAACCCTGACCTAAATAATCCGTTGAAATAGCGACGCGATGAAAAACAACGAAGTCGCCGCTGCTTAACCACTTTCCTTCAATGTTTTCATATTCAGGCTCGTCATTTATAAATAGTGCGCTATAGCCGATAACCGTTTCGCCATCTGTTAAGACATAGCCTGCCCCTTTTTCAATATCACTGTTTATAACGTTTGGATTGGGGTAACCATCCTGCCACTGGTTGCTGCCTTCTTGTTTCCTTCTCGCTATTCCTGCATTCAAGATTTCCCAAATTTGAGATTGATCTGTTGAATTTGCTTT
>JAPSHM010000289.1 GCA_031179845.1 Pedobacter sp. | reverse complement strand
CATCAATCAGTTCGATTAGCTCTTTTTTGTTGTCGCTGTTATCCCCGGAAACTGGCAGGGCAATCCTGTCAGGCTGACCAGCGACTGTACCGCTATCGGCTAAAGATGCTACTCCAATGCTGTTGAACGTTTTAAGGACCGGTCTTTTTAGATGCTCAGCTACCCATTGGCTCTCAGGTTTTCCTTCTTCCAGTTCATCGATTTCACCATCTCTTAAGGGATAATAATTGCCGGTGTCTACTACAATCAGGCTTTCCAGTGATTTAGCGAAAAGATCGCGTGGCAGACTTTCTACGCTTTTTTGGGGAATGGAGATGATCACCAGGTCAACATCTGCAACAGCTTCCCTGATATTTGCCGCCTCTACTTTTAACTGCTGTGCAAGATCTTTTAGCGAATCTGCTCCCCGGGAATTTGCGATCTTAACGCTGTGTCCAAGGGCACTTAATTTTCTTGCCAGTGTGGAACCAATCTGTCCGGCTCCGATGATACCTATGCTTTTCATATTCGTTATAATTATTTGAGCAGCAAAAATAATGTACATTTACCCGCCAATTAGCAGTAGTAACCTTTAGGATAGTAAGCATGAAGACAAGCGATTGTGATTTGGATCATAGGCAGTGCATAAACCAATATTTTCCGCTCAGAGATTCAATAGAGGTACTGGGACCAAAGTGGAGGATACAGATCCTAATTGCCGTTAAGTACGGCCATGAAAACTTTACCACCATCCAGCAGGCTCTTTCTCCCATTTCCCCACGTGTATTGTCTAGGGAGCTTAAGATCCTTGAGGAGAACGGGCTTGTTAGCAGAGAAGCGTCTGAGGATTACCCGGTTTCCATTAAGTACAAATGGACCGAGCATACCCAAACAATAGCTCCAATAATGGAAATGCTTCAGGAATGGGGCAAATTGCACAGGACACATCTATTTAAAAGCCATTGATACCAACGAATGGGCAGACTTCCGATCTGCCGTTCTAAATTTGGTAGGTCGTATATGCATTGGAACCAACGTTAAAATATAAAAATGAGTGGAGAAACTGATTTAGCTGTATTATTGAAAACATTGAAACCGGAGTTGAATGAAGGCCTTTATTCGTTTTATTGTGTTGACTCCCTGACTTTAACGGAAATTGCACTCGATGAGGTATTAATGTCATTTCGTGAAAAGGAGGGTGTAAGTGTAATCGTATCACAACAAACTGCGATAAAGCACAATTTGATTAAGGGAAAGCTTTTTTCCTGGATTACTTTATCAGTCCACTCATCTTTGACGGCAGTTGGCCTGACCGCGGCTTTCTCTACTGCGTTGGCCAAAGTGAATATCAGCTGCAATGTTATCGCGGGATATTATCATGATCATATTTTTGTTGCTTGTGAAGATACCGAGAGGGCCATGCAGGAGCTTAGAAGCGTATGCCCTTCTGTTTCACGGAAGTAACTAGGCTTCCAGTTCCAGTAAGATTTTATCCTGTTCCAATGCCGGTAGAGGGCCTCCAGTGCATAACAATTTTGGTCTTTGCTTCCGACGTAAACTTTATCATATTGGTTTTTGTTCCCAATCTTCATCAAAAAAATGGAGCTTCCAATAACGGCAGCTCCATTTGACCAGTATTTAGTCGTTTATTTAGTCTTTAAAAATATCTTCCTTTAAAAAATTCACCTTAATTTCCTATAAACGCCATTCATAATCAATATAATAAGTTTCAGTTATCGAAACCATATTCCATCCAAAAATAGTAACTTTTACTGTGGACCCAGGAGGAATAAAAAATGGATTAACAAGAATATTAGTTGGACCGAAGAATTGATATTGCGTCGAAAAAGTATAAGGAACTCCATCATTACGAGTGTCAATCTTTACTTCAAGGGTATAATACCCTTCTTCATTTGGAGGGATGTCATGAGAATCCCAGGAGATATCCATAGTTTGTTCGTAATGAATGTACTCAAAATCAATTAAAGGAAACGGAAACAGGGGATCTTTTGGATTGGCCCTAATAACTTCGGATTTCTTAAACCCTAAATCGGATGACTTTTCTATTTTAGAAAAATTATTAGCCGCAGTTGATACTTTAAATAACGTAAGAGACGATATTAAAATAAAAGCAATAACAAATGTTTTCATTATTTATTTTTATTAAGATGAAGTTATAAAGTTTGATCGCACGCAAACCTAAACTAAAATAAATAGAATATTTTAAATTCGCAAGTATTTGATGACAGAGACATTTTTCACTTTTCGAAGATTTGTAACAAAGCCAACTATCTGATAAACAGTTTGTAGATAGTCATGCTTCCCGGGCATATCCTCTGCCACCTGGCTGATCACTACTCCAGCCATAGTGACCTCAAACAAAGGCTGTAATGGTTGTGCTATATCCCTTTTGTTTCACGAAAGTAACTACGACTCCACATCCAGTAAGATTTTATCCTGTTCCAGCGATGTAAAATCCTTCTTCATCTGTTTTTCTTAGGATCTGATACGCTTAATATTTACCTTGAATAATAAGCCAGTTCAACCTTCCTGCCTATTTCTAAGATAGTAGCAACTATGGGATTCAGGCACTCCTAAAGGGGTTGAAGATGAAATGATTAAAACCAAACCAAGATAAATGAAGACGAATGCACTTTTAACACTAAGATTGAAAAAATTTTTCAAAAGCACCCCGACTGGTTTGCTTTTGCTCGCAATGCTAGTCCCTGAAATGGACGCAAATGCACAAAATGGCAAAGCGGCTGCCAAACTGCCGGAAACCGGGCAAATACCCCCACATCCAGTACGTTTACCTGAAGGTGCCATTCCAGCCTTTCCCGGAGCATGGGGAGCAGGTATGTTTACTACCGGAGGACGCGGAGGAAAAGTAATTGCCGTTACCAACCTCAATGATAGTGGTCAGGGTAGCTTGCGTGCTGCATTAGAGACAAAAGGACCGCGTGTTGTAGTATTTCGTGTTGCAGGTACATTGAAGGTGACCGATGACCTTAATATCAATCATCCAGATATCACTATTGCAGGTCAATCTGCGCCTGGAGACGGTATCTGTATTGCAGGTACACTTAATATCAACACACATAATGTAATCATCCGCCACCTTCGGGTACGCCGTGGGGTTCCTACGGGTGGCCAGGGAGATGATAATATCGGTGGTAACCCGGATCATCACATCATCATCGACCATTGTTCTACAAGTTGGGGCATGGATGAAAACATTTCGCTTTACCGGCACATGAGGCCATCGGCTGACGGAAGTACACAAATAAAAGATGCCGCAGAGCATGTTACTGTTCAGTGGAGTATTTCCAGCGAGGCACTTAATGCCAGAGGACATGCTTTTGGTGGTACCTGGGGAGGAAACCCATCTACATTTCATCACAACCTCTTCGCCAGCAACACTGCCCGAAATCCTTCTATAGGGATGTCAGGTCCTTTTGATTTCAGGAACAATGTTCTTTTCAACTGGGGGCATCGCTCAATAGACGGCGGAGATGAAACTTCTGAGATTAATCTAATCAATAACTATTTTAAACCGGGTCCTGCAACTAAAGACAATATTCGGGCTGTCTTTGCGCGCATTGAACAACGCAGTATGTATTCCCCCGGGAGTGCATGGAGGGAAGGTAATTGGTACCCAAAAGAGCAAAATCGTCCCGGAAAATGGTATGTTGCAGGCAATATTATGCATGGCAACGAAACATTAACCAACAACAATTGGGCTGGTATGCGCAGCAAAGAAACAAAAGCATCAATCCTTACCACAGCGAGTGATGCTGAAAATATAGCCCGGGTAAATACGCCGTTTGTTGGTTGGCCTGTGGCACCACACCAGGTAGCAGGAGCGGCTTACGAGTCTGTATTGGCAAAGGTTGGAGCTACGTTACCAAAACGAGATGCCGTTGATAAACGAGTTACCGAAATGGTACGCACCGGAAAGCCGATGACGGCAACAGGGATCATCAAGGACATAGCGGAGGTTGGAGGTTATCCAAATCTCAAATTCAATCCTGGCCAGGTGCCTGTTGATACCGACGGTGACGGTATGCCCGATGTATGGGAGGTCAAATATAATCTTGATCCTAATAATGCCGAAGATGGCGCCATGGATTCTGACGGCGATGTTTACACCAATGTTGAAGAATTCCTTAACGGAACCAATCCTCAGGAAAAGATCAACTACCGCAATCTGGGCAATAACGTAGACACAATCAGCTAAGCATTCATTTGGTCTTAAAGTACAAATCTTAATTGATGAGCCGTAGTCTGATTGACTACGGCTTTTTAGGTTTTATAATACTTGCTGCGAAGAGAATGGGAAAACTTTTGCCAAAAAGGGGTGTTTGATCTATCATAGGTTGTTAGGTCTTCTATTTAACTAGCATAAAAGATGTCATATACACCAAGCGCAGAGGATATTATCCTTCAACATGAAAAAAACGGCAACTATATTAATGTCGACGGTGTTAGGACTTTTTATACCGACAGAGGTGAAGGGCCTGTAGTATATTGTATTCATGGGGTGCCGACTTCTTCTTTTCTCTTTCGGAAAGTAGCTGTTGCATTACAACAACAGGGCTTCCGGACTATCGCTGTTGATCTGCCTGGCTTGGGCTTGTCTGATCGGCCAGAAGTTTTTAACTATATCTTCAGCAACTTCGGGAAGTTTTGCAACCGTTTATTAGACGAGCTTAAAATCGATGCAGTTCATTTGCTTACGCATGATTCAGGCACACCCGTAGGTCTATCAATGGCTACCCAAAACAGCCATCGCGTAAAGTCTATAACGATATTAAATTCTATGCTGGATGTAGCGAATTTTAAGAAGCCGCTACCCATGCGTGGTTTCGAAAAGCCAATTCTGGGCGAAGCAGCATTGGCTATGCTGACCGCCACCAGTTTTGCTTTGATGATGAAAACCACAGGAGTGCATAACGAAGATGTTATTTCTCATGAGGAAGTCGCAGCTTATATAAATCTTCTAAAGCGTGAAGACGGAGGGAAGGCGTTTTTGAAAATCATGCGCAACTTCGAAAAGACAAAGGCTTTTACGGAATCTTGTTATGTAGCGCTCCAAAATCCCGTCTATCCTGTACAATTGATTTGGGGTGATGC
>JAPSHM010000043.1:8312-19166 GCA_031179845.1 Pedobacter sp. | reverse complement strand
AATTTTCCGGTAAGACGTATCCTCAGGGTAAGGATGCATTTGGGAAAGACAAGTTTAGTACTTTTACTTCTTACAGTGTTTTGATCCAGGGGAATGGCATTGTCATTGAAAATTTAACCATTTCCAATACGGCAGGCCGGGTTGGTCAGGCAGTAGCGCTACATGTAGAGGGCGACCGCTTTATCATCAAAAATTGCAAAATATTAGGTTTTCAGGATACATTATATACAGCAACAGCACAAAGTCGACAGTACTACCAGGATTGTTATATTGAAGGAACTACGGATTTTGTTTTTGGCGAAGCCACAGCAGTATTTCAGCGCTGTACCATCAACAGCTTAAGCAATTCTTATGTAACAGCTGCCGCGACGCGTGCAGGACAGCAGTTCGGATTTGTATTTTTAAATTGTAAATTAACGGCAGGTGATCAGGTGACAAAGGTGTATTTGGGCAGGCCATGGCGTCCATATGCGAAAACAGTTTTTATCAATTGTGCGATGGGAAGTCACATTGTGCCGGAAGGATGGAATGCATGGCCGGGAGATGCCATGTTCCCTGATAAAGAAAAGACTACCTGGTATGCGGAGTTTGCAAGCACAGGTGAAGGGGCTAAGGTGAATAACCGCGTATCCTGGTCGCAGCAACTTACTGCAAAAGACATTAAGATCTATACACTAAAAAATATATTTGGAGGAACAGATCACTGGAATCCGGAGCTGGACCTTTCCTTAACTAACTAATTTTCAATTCAAGATGATAAGATTTTCAACCATTTTCAAATACAGACAACGCGGCGTGCTTGCGTTGGTTCTTACTGGTTTATGCTATACTGCAAGTGCACAATTGACCCCAACGGTTTGGACCAATACCGCAGAACCTTTGGCGGCCTTGGAGCTTGTCAGAAAGCAGATTAAAGCGCCCGTTTTTCCAGATAGAGATTTTCTGATCACTAAGTTTGGTGCTAAGGGGGATGGGAAGACCCTCAATACAGCGGCCTTCGAGAAAGCCATTGCTGCCTGCACCAAAAGTGGCGGGGGGAGGGTTGTAGTTCCTTCAGGCAACTTTTTCACTGGGGCAATTCATCTTAAAAGCAATGTGAATCTGCATCTTCAGGATAGTGCCAAACTAACTTTTAGTGTAAATCCTGAACATTACCCGATTGTTTTCGGCCGATGGGAAGGTATGGAACTGATGAACTACTCTGCATTGATCTATGCGAATGGACAACAGAACATCGCCATCACTGGCAACGGTACTCTAGACGGAAATGCAACTTATAGCGATTGGTATTCCTGGAACACAGGGAAACCTTCAAAGCAGGTAAAAGCAAGAAATCTTTTGCATGAGATGAATCATAATGAAATGGATCCGGGAAAGCGCGTTTTTGGAGATGGCCATTTTCTGAGGCCAAATTTTATCCAGCTTTATAATTGCAATAACATTTTAATCTCGGACGTAAAGATGGTCAATTCTCCAATGTGGAACGTAAATCCGGTATTGTGTGAAAATGTGACGATGGAAAATATGAAGATCATCGCGCATGGATCCAACACTGATGGTATTGATCCGGAGTCATGTAAAAACGTACTCATCAAAAACTGTTACTTTGATACTGGCGATGATTGTATCGCGATCAAGTCGGGCCGCGATCATGATGGAAGAAGGATCGCCAGACCAGCAGAGAACCATATCATAGAAAACTGTCAAATGAAGGATGGGCATGGCGGTGTAGTGATCGGTAGTGAGATCTCTGGTGGCGCAAGAAATATCTTTGCGATCAATTGCATCATGGACAGTCCCAATTTAGATCGGATTTTAAGATTGAAGACCAGTTCCAGTCGTGGGGGAGTCATTGAAAATGTATTCATGAAGGATATCAAGGTTGGAGCTTACCGCGATGCTGCGGTTACTTGCAATATGTTTTATGAGCAGCCGGGTGACTTCATGCCAACCATCAGAAACATCTGGGTTGAAAATGTTGACGTGGAGAAAGGTGGAGCTTTTGGCATTTTTGTCAATGCCTATGAGCAATCGCCGGTGGAGCACTTAAGGATCGTAAATTGTAACATCCGGGGCGTTAAAACTCCAATGAAAATAAACCATGTTAAAAACTTCAAGCTCGAAGATGTAAAAATTAATGGGATTGCTGTTACAGGTAATTAAGACAATTAACGGTGGTTAATCCCGGGCGAAAAGTTCAGTATCAATCACTTTATCTTTAAATTCTGTAACCGGGTACTTACTTTCGATCAGCTGCAGCAGCATTTCTGTTGCAGCCTCACCCATTTCAAATGCCGGCTGTCTTACTGAGCTCATAGGATACTCAAATAGGTCCAGCACATTCGAGTTGCTGAAACCCGCGACTGCCATTTGTTCTGGAACTTTAATGTTCAATTTTTTTAGTACTTCGAGGCAGCCAATTGACAATCTGTCGCCAGCTATAAAGATGGCATCCGGTTTATCTTTGAGATTCATCAACTCTGAAACTGCATGTTCAGTTTCCTCCGGAAACATGCCGCCATGCGGACAATGCTTTATATAATCGGGATTCACCTGCAGACCGTGCTGGTGTAATGCGGCAGTATATCCCCTTAATCGTTCTATGCTAATGGAAAGGTGGTCCGAACTGGCCAAGTGGGCAATTCTTTTGCATCCCGACTTGATCAGGTGGCTGGTCGCCTCGAATGCCCCTTGTTCATTATTTGCTGTAATTTTATGGGTATTGATGTTGTTCGGCACGCGGTCGAAAAATACCATGGGCATTCCTCTTTCATGCAGGTAATTGAAATGCGAGGTGTCAGCAGTTTCGGCAGAAAGAGAAACCAACAGTCCATCGATCGACCGGGAAGCAAGATGCTGAACATTTATTTTTTCACGCAGATAGGACTCATGGGTCTGCGTAATGATGACGTGATAACCCCTGTCGTAGGCAATAGACTCAATGCCATTGATGGCCTGAGAGAAATAATGATTGGCAACTTCACTAACCACCACACCTATTGATTTGGTCCGCCGTTCTTTCAAGCTCAACGCATTTGGGTTAGGCTGATAATTTATTTTTTCTGCGTAATCAAAAACCAGTTTTTTAGTCTTCGCACTGATCTCATAGGTGTCCCTTAATGCCCTGGATACAGTAGAAGTGGAAAGCCCAAGTGCATTGGCAATATCTTTTAAGGTTGGTGGCTCAAACATAAGTAAAATAGGTAGTTAGCGTCTTGTCAGTTTCAATAAAATGCAAGATAACGTTAATTCAATTAATATAGAACCTGTACGCCATCGTTCTCGGGAACGATTGCATAAATTTACTTTATGCTAACATGAAAAATCTGCTGGTAAACAGTGTAAATTGGTGAAACGATGTTTAAACAAGCATTAAAATTCTAACCAAATTATTTATTACGTATGAAAAAACTACTACTTCTATGTAGTGTGCTGATCCTATATGTTGGATTGGCCAGCGCTCAAACAACCCGACAAATTACCGGCAAAGTAACTGACAAATCTGGAAAGGAAACTATTCCCGGCGCAAGTGTATCAGTGAAAGGCAGTAAAACCGCGGTAAGCACCGACGGTAACGGGCAGTTTAAAATAAATGTTCCGGCTACGGGACAGGTTGTAATCATGGCCAGCTATGTGGGCTACAAAACACAGGAAATCACGGTAGGCAGTCAATCGACAGTTAATTTTACTCTTCAGGACGATGTTGCATCGTTGGATGAAGTGGTGATCAATGTGGGTTACGGAACGGTGCGTAAGAAGGATCTAACCGGAGCGGTTTCTTCTGTAAGCGCAGAGGTAATCGCTGCGGCGCCGGTATCTTCGGCCATACAAGCCATTCAGGGCCGGGTTTCCGGTGTGAATATCGCTTCCACCGAAGGTTCACCTGATGCCGAAATGATCATTAGGGTAAGGGGCGGAGGATCTCTTACTGGAGATAACAGCCCTCTTTTTATAGTAGATGGTTTCCCGGTAACTACGATTTCAGATATTGCACCCGCTGATATTGAATCCATTGATATATTGAAAGACGCTTCATCAACTGCAATTTATGGATCCAGAGGTGCTAATGGGGTGATATTAGTAACTACAAAAAACAGCAAAAATGGTAAAACAGCGATCAGTTTTGGAGCTTTCACCGGAATAAGGGAAATAGCCAAGACTTTAGATGTATTGTCTCCACTTGAATACACTACCTGGCAGTATGAAAGAGCATTGCTTGCTAACAAACCTGAAGATTACACCAAATATTTCGGAAATTATCAAGATATCGATCTATATGGTTCTGTTGTTCCCAACGATTGGCAGGATATTGTATTTGGACGCACCGGCACCACTTATAATCAAAACCTGGGGATAACCGGTGGGGGTGAAAAAACAAAGTTTAGCTTGAGCCATAGTTTTGTGAAAGATAAAGCGATCATGCTAAGTTCAGGCTATCAGCGTCAGAATCTAAACTTCAAATTGAATCATAAATTATACGACAGATTAACGGTAGATTTTGGTGTTCGATACTCCGATACCAAAACTGAAGGAGGTGGTGCTAATGAGCAGAACGAGAAATCTTCGGCAGACTCGAGGCTAAAGAATGCGATGATCTATCCGCCGTTCCCACTGGGCGATTTGACAGACAATGATGTTACGGATCCTTCCTTTAATATGTATAATCCTATCGATGCAATTAATGATAATGATCAATTCATACACAAAAAGGCATACAATATAAACGCAGCGTTGAACTATGAAATTGTAGACGGTTTGAGGTTTCGTTCAGAGGTTGGATATGATGGGTCTAAAAATGAACAAGATCGTTTCTATGGGACTACAACCTATTATGTAACAAACAATGTTCAAACTTATGCAGGTAGCCCTGCGGTTATTTTCACAAATACGACCAGGAATTCAATTAGAAACGCTAACACGTTAACATACGATCTTAAAAAGTTTTTAAATAAAGACCATCACCTCAATTTGTTGATCGGGCAGGAGTATCTTAAAACGGAGCAGGAACTTTACACTACCCAGATTAATGGTTTTCCGCTCAGCTTCAATTTCGATGATACCAGGAAATTATCTGGTCAAGGAAGAGATAGCAAATCAGGAAAGTATTTTGAACCGGATGACGTATTACTTTCTGCGTTTAGCAGAGCGAATTATGATTATAAAGGAAAGTACCTTTTGAGTGCAACATTCAGGGCTGATGGGTCATCAAAATTTTTAGGCAATAATCGTTGGGGGTACTTCCCATCCGCTTCAGGTGCCTGGAGAATTTCTGCCGAGGATTTTATGGAAGGCGCGTCAAAATGGTTGTCTGATTTAAAGCTGCGTGTAAGTTACGGTACTGCAGGTAATAACAACATCCCTACCGGGCAAACCAGTCAATTATGGCAGACTAGTTCCCCAGGTACGGCTGTTTACACAAACGGTTTTGAAAACTTTTTAGCTCCTTCAAAAACAATGGCCAATCCCGACCTGAAATGGGAAACAACAGTCACAAAGAACATCGGTCTGGATTTCGCGATCCTCAATAATAAAATAACTGGTACTGTAGAGGCTTACCATAACAAAACAAAAGATTTGCTGCTTCTATTTCCAATTGGGGGAGTTGGCTACGATAACATCTATCGGAACATCGGAGAAACTCAAAATAAAGGGTTGGAATTTTCTTTGAACTGGAATGCCGTAAAGAAAACAAATTTTGATTTGAGCCTAAGCGCAAACATCAGCTTCAACAGAAACAAAATAAACTCTTTAGCCGGCTTAGTGAATTATCCAGGAACTTCCAATTGGGCATCTACCGAAATTGGAGTAGATTACCTGGTCGAAGAAGGTTCGTCTATTGGAAGGATCTATGGATATCAAAATGATGGCCGATATGAAGTATCTGATTTCAAACCATACAATGGAAGCAGCTGGGAATTGAAAGAAGGGGTTCTCAGTTCAAGTAGTATTGTGGGGAAAGAAAGGCCTGGTACAATGAAACTTAAAGATGCTAATAATGATGGGTTAGTTAACATATCTGACAGAACGAACATAGGGAATGCCAATCCGTTGAATACTGGAGGCTTCTCGCTCAACTCAAGGATCTATAACTTCGATATTGGCGCTTATTTCAACTGGAGTTATGGCAACGACATTTACAATGCGAATAAAGTCGAATATACCTCTACCAGCAAATATGGTTATAGAAATATGCTCTCTATCATGGGACCTGGTGAACGCTGGAATAATTTGCGGGCGGATGGAACGATCAGTAACGATGCAGCAGAATTGGAGGCTATGAATGCCAACACTACTCTTTGGTCGCCTTATATGTCAAGTTATGTTTTGAGCGATTGGGCAGTAGAAGATGGCTCGTTCTTAAGACTTAGTACATTAACATTAGGATATACTTTGCCGAAAACAATCGCCCAGAAATTAAAGATGAAAAGTCTTAGAGTGTACGCTTCTGGCTATAATGTATTCCTATGGACCAATTACTCCGGATTCGATCCTGAGGTGTCAACACGGCGAAAAGACCCAATGACACCCGGCGTAGATTATTCAGCGTATCCGAAGAGTAAAACGTACGTGTTGGGCTTGAATGTGAATTTTTAAGAGAAGTTAATGTAAAAGTTATGAAAAAGATTATATATACATTATTAATGATTACAACCATCAGCTTTGGCAGCGGTTGTAAAAAGGTTTTTGATACCCCAAATGAATCCGCTTTGGACGAATCCGTTGTCTTCTCTACGGCATCGTTAGCCGAAGCAACGGTAGTTGGGATCTTGCAGTCCTTCGGTGAAACGAATTCATACCGTGGACGATATCTGGTAAATTATGGAGTAAATACTGATGTAGAAGTCTACAATAGCTTAAAAAATACGACCAGTGAACAAGCCAAATTGTCAAACTATAATACCAACGTAGCGAATGGGCAGATGAATACGGATAATAATGCATGGGCTAAATTCTATGAGTCTATAGAAAGGGCCAATCTGGCAATTTCCGGTCTGCGTAAATATGGCAATGTGAACACAAGGCCAGAAATGGCCCAGATCTTAGGTGAAGTTCTAACGCTTAGAGCAGTACTATACAATGACTTGATTAAAGGTTGGGGAAATGTTCCGGCCAGGTTTGAGCCCGTTACTTTGCAAACTTCATATGTGGAAAGAAGCGATAAAGATGTGGTTTATAAACAATTATTGAAAGATTTGGAAGAAGCTGCAACGCTTCTACCCTGGCCAAATCGATCTGGAGTAACTGGAACAGTCGAACGCGTGAACAAGGCTTTTGCAAAAGGTTTAAGGGCTAGATTAGCCCTGGCTGCTGGTGGATTTTCCAAGCGTTTGGATGGTTCTACCAGACTAAGTAGCGATCCAGACCTGGCTCGCGAAAAAATGTACGCCATTGCAAAAAAAGAATGTTTAGAAATCATCGAAAGTAATGAATTGCGTTTGCTAGGCTTTGAAGAAGTGTTTAAAAAGTTCAATGAGGAAACAGGCGCTGCAGGCCTGGAATCAATGTGGGAAATTCCTTTTGCTGAAGGAAGAGGCCGGGTAATATTTGATCTGGGTGTTCGACATACCAAAACTAATAAGTATACCGGACAAAATAGAGGAGGGACAGATGGACCAAATCCTATTATGCTTTATGAATATGATCAAGACGATGTAAGAAGAGACGTGTCAGTTGTTCCGTACGAATGGGATAGAAGCGCTGCGGATGCTGCCGATCAGGGTGGATTTCAGGTTCCTTCAACCCTAGCACGTTTGTATTTTGGTAAATACCGTTATGAATGGCTGAAGCGAAGAGTAACATCCACAAATGATGACGGTTTAAACTGGATGTATATGCGTTACGCAGATGTGGTGTTAATGGCCGCCGAATCTATTAATGAATTGGACGGTCCTGGTGCTGCGGCGCCTTACCTAAGAATGATCCTCACCAGGGCGTTTCCAACCAATCCGGCTAAAGTTGATACTTACATGGCGCAGGCCTCTACAAATCCAGTAGCGTTCTTCAACGCAATCGTAGATCAAAGAGCGTTGGAATTTTGTGGTGAAATGCTAAGGAAAGCCGATTTGATACGTTGGAACCTGTTGACCACTAAATTAACAGAAGCCAAAGCAAAATTGCAGCAGCTGGAAAACCGACAAGGAAAATACGCCAATCTTCCTTTGAAAATTTACTATAAAACTGCTGCCGATGGTGAGAAAGTTGAGATTTACGGTTTGAATTTTGGCGATACCGATGCCATCGGTGCGGCAGGGGGGTATACCGCAAACAAAACCTGGACTTTGTCTGCAACCGGCGATCAGGATACTTATTGGAATTCCCTTTTTCTTAAGGATCCAAATAGTCAGCCAGTGTGGCCAATATGGCAAACGTTCATAGATTCGTCTAATGGAACGCTTAATAATAATAATTTTTAATAAAAGGGATATGATGACTAGATATATATATGTTGCCCTGTTTCTCATAATAGGAGCAATTGGCTTCTCGTCCTGTAAAAAAGACGAAATTGAAGAGAATAAAACACTAGAAGTAAACAGAGTGTTTTCACCAACGGGCCTAACCGCAAGCGTAGTTAACCAAACTGGAATTCGGTTGAACTGGGACAAAGTGAACAACGCGAAAACTTATATTGTAGAAGCTTACAAAACCCTGGATTTTTCAGGGACGCCGATAAAGGCAATTAAAGATATCACCTTTGAACAAGTCCCTTACACGCTTGCAGGTCTTGAGGGCGATACCGAATACGCTATTAGAGTTAAGGCTGTTGGTGAAGGTATAGCGGATTCAAAATGGATCACCTCAACCATAAAAACGGACGCTGAGCAAATATTTAACGCAGTAAAGTCGACAGATATAGCCGCTAAAACCGTTATTTTAACCTGGCCTGCTGGCGAAATGGCTACAACCATTGTCCTTACGCCTGGCAACATCACCCATGTTGTTAAAGCTTCAGAAGTTGCAGCTGGATCTGTGACAATCACTGGCCTTGTTGGAGAAACTGAATACACCGCAAAATTAATGAACGGCAATACTACCCGTGGAACAGTGACTTTTGAGACCGCTGTTGATATCGGTGATGCGATTCTAATTACATCTTTAAGCGAATTTAATGCTGCATTAACGCAGGCAGTTGGGGGTGAAACCTTTGCGCTTGCTGCCGGGGAATACGATTTTACAGGCTCAACAGCGGCGATTGCAAAATCGATTTCCATCGTAGCTGTTAAAATCACAGATAGGCCGGTACTAAAGAATGTGACCTTCAATGTACAAAACGGAGCGGCACTGATGCTCAAAAATCTAATTATTGACGGAAGTGGAGGCACTTTGAATCACACCGTAACCTATGCCGCTGGAAATTTTGGAGATCTGGAAATTGAAGGTTCGATTGTTCGCAATTATAGTGCGGGAGTCCTGGGGCTGACTTCATCAACGGTTAGTACTATCACATCGGTTCGGATAAATAACAATATATTCAACACATTTGGAACTAATGGTGAATTTATCGACATGCGTGCCAGCTTCACCAATAAGCTGATATTTAGTAACAATACCTTGTACGGACATGGCGCCCGGGACTTCATTCGAATGGATTCTTCTCCCAATGCGAGTTACCCTGCCAGCAAAATTGCTATTTCCGTAACAAATAATACGATATATGGTGGTTTAAATAGTTCCAGACGATTGTTCTACGTGCGTATACCAGCTGCAAATCATGAAATTGCGTTTACAAATAACTTAGTTGTCAACACAGAAGGACTGCTTGCTAATCAAGCCGCAACCAATATTGTTACTATGTCTGGCAATAACTATATCGCTGCGCCAAGTATGATCTCATCATCAAATAACAACGTTAAAGTTGACGCTGGTGGTACCACATTAGACCCTGGGTTCGAATCTCCTGCAACAGGTACGTTCACCTTATCCAATGCTACCCTCAAGGAAAAAGGAATAGGAGATCCAAGATGGAGATAACGATTTAAAAATGAAAAAGATAGTTATAACCTTAATTTACACGTTTGCCTTTCTGTATGTTTCAGCAAAGGAAGATCGGAGGCTAATCGTTGCGAAGGATGGAAGCGGTGATTTCAAAACAGTGCAGGAAGCAATCAATGCAGTTCCTGACTTTAGGAACTTTACGACTGGCATCTTTATAAAAAATGGGATTTACAAGGAGAAATTAAACTTATCAGCCTCAAAGCGAAAAGTAAGGCTTGTAGGGGAAAGCACGGATCATACCGTGCTTTCCTATGATGATTTTGCCAGCAAAAAAAATAGGTTTGGTGAAGCCATGGGCACTTCCGGTTCTGCTGGCTTCTATATTTATGCCGATGATTTTACAGCCGAGAACATCACCTTTCAAAATACTGCCGGCCCGGTTGGTCAGGCAGTCGCCCTTTGGATTGCAGGCGATAAGGCACGTTTTTTAAATTGCAGGATACTGGGATTTCAGGATACGCTATACACCTATGGTAAAGGAAGCAGGCAATATTTTTACAAGTGCTACATTAGCGGGACGGTAGATTTTATATTTGGTTCGGCGACTGCGATCTTTGACGATTGTCTTATTTTCTGCAAGCAACCAGGCTACATTACAGCTGCGTCGACACCTGACACCACAACGTATGGTTATGTATTTCGGAATTGCAAAATAAGCGGTTCTGCACCTGACGCTTCTGTTTACTTAGGCAGACCCTGGCGTCCGGCTGCAAAGACAGTGTTTTTAAATTGTGAAGTGGGCGCGGTTATCAAGCCTGAAGGCTGGCACAATTGGGGGAAAGCAACCAATGAAAAAACTGCTTTCTACGCAGAATATAAAAACGTTGGCACAGGCGCTTCGCAGAACAGGGTAGACTGGTC
>JAPSHM010000043.1:0-8302 GCA_031179845.1 Pedobacter sp. | reverse complement strand
TCAGGAGGCAGAAAAATATACGACAGCCCAAATATTCAGGGGATGGGACCCTAAAAACAATTAATTCACTGGCAACGATTGCGCAGTTATTTTAAACACTTTAGTTTTATACTTATATAAAACTGCGTAGACTTGCTTTCTATTGAGCATTAATCAAATATAAACCATACGTGTAAATATGAAAAAGATAGTATCTGCTATACTCGCTGTCCCGTTGTTTGTTCTTTCTTTAAGTGTAAACGGACAAAGTACCAGTGCAGCTAAAGAGTATTCATTTGATAACCTTCCGGTTGTAGCTGCAACCACATTTAAAACAGACACCGTCAGCATTCTACAATATGGTGCAAAAAACGATGGATTAACGTTAAACACAAAAAGTATCAATCAGGCAATAACAGATTGCAGTAAACGTGGAGGTGGGGTCGTGGTGATTCCAGAAGGCTTATGGCTCACAGGCCCAATCGAGTTGAAAAGCAATGTGAACCTCCACCTTAAAAAGAATTCGTTACTACAATTCACCAAGGACCTGAATCAGTATCCACTCGTTGAAGGTAATTGGGAAGGAACGCCACAAATGCGTAATCAATCTCCAATATGGGCACTTCGACAGGAAAATATTGCCATAACCGGATACGGAATTATCGATGGTGCCGGAGAAGCCTGGAGAATGGTAAAGAAAGATAAGCTTACGGAAAGCCAGTGGAAAAAACTTGTTGCATCTGGCGGTGTCCTGAGTGAAAACAATAAGATCTGGTATCCATCTGAAAAATCATTTAAAGGATCAACAATCAAGAATGCAGGTGTACTTTCGAAAGAAAAAGATGCGGCATATTATGCAGGCATAAAAGACTTTTTGCGCCCAAATTTAATGGTGCTGACCAGTTGTAAAAGGGTGTTGTTAGAAGGGGTGACCTTCCAGAATTCACCAGCATGGAACCTCCATCCATTGATGACGGAAGACCTGACCTTAAGAAATGTCTATGTCAAAAACCCGTGGTACGCGCAAAATGGTGATGGACTGGATCTCGAATCGTGCAAAAATGTATTGGTTGAGGGCAGTACCTTTGACGTAGGTGATGATGGCATTTGCATCAAATCAGGTCGTGATGCAGCGGGACGCGAGCGCGGGATGCCAACAGAAAATGTAGTGATCAGGAACAGTACCGTATATCATGCACATGGTGGTTTTGTTATCGGAAGTGAAATGTCGGGAGGTGCAAGAAATATCTTCATTTCTGACTGTACCTTCATTGGAACGGACATCGGACTGCGTTTCAAAACAACCCGTGGTCGCGGTGGTATTGTGGAGAACATACATGCCAGAAACATCAACATGAAGGACATTCCCGGAGAAGCAATTTTATTTGATATGTACTATGCTGCTGTAGATCCGGTACCGCTTACCGGAGAAAAGCGGGAAGCGCCTAAAGTAGAGTTGTTGCCTGTTACGGAAGAGACACCTGTTTTCAGGAAATTTTACATCAGCAATGTCGTATGTGATGGAGCAGAAAAAGCGGTGTTCGTGAGGGGATTACCCGAAATGAACATCTCTGATATTTACCTCGATAACCTTACCATCAAATCCAATGAAGGAATTGATATTCAGGAAGCCAAAAACATTCAGATCACAAATGCCCATTTAGACATAAAAAAAGCATCGCCATTAATCTATATACAGAATGGAAAGTCTATTGGTTTAAAGAACATTCAATATACCAATGCAGATCTTTTGGTCCGGATCAATGGTAATGAAAATGCAGACATTAAAATCACTGGAACAGATACATCAAAAGCCAAGGCCAAAAGCGAATTTGGACATGGTGCTGAAGCAAGGGTATTGCAGATTAAAAAATAAGAAAATCATGAAATTAAGCACCGCATTTGTCCTGACTGTAAGCCTTGGGTTGTCCTGTGCATTTGCGCGGGCACAACCTAATAGTGATAAAAAGATCACGATTGATCCTGTGGCGGAGAACATGCTGGCGTTTCAGCGAAATATAGGCGGCTGGCCAAAAGCAGTAGGTAAGGTGATCGTAAACTATGACAAGTTACTTACTGAGCAGGAAAGAAAATTGATCCGCGCTGATTCGATGCGCAACGATGCAACGATCGACAATAAGGCCACTACCAGGGAAATTAAATACCTCGCAAACGCTTTCAAAGTTACCGGTAACGCACGCTATCATGCTGCGGCTCAAAAAGGAATCGACTTTTTACTGGAGGCCCAATACGATAATGGTGGCTGGCCACAATTTTATCCCGATCGTAGTGCTTATCGAGGACAGATCACCTACAATGATAATGCGATGATTAATGTCCTTAATATACTGCAGGACATCGTTGAGGGGAAAAACAATTTCGACCAGTTTGCCGCTTATCGGTCCAAAGCCCAACTTTCAGTGAACAAAGGAGTCGCTTGTATCTTGAAAACACAGATCTCAGTAAATGGCCAGCTGACGGTATGGTGCGCACAGTATGATGAACATACATTGAAGCCGGCAAAAGCCAGGGCCTTTGAGTTGATTTCATTAAGTGGAATGGAATCAGTTGGCATCACGGAATTGTTAATGCGCATTAAGAATCCTTCCAAAGAAATACAAATTGCTGTTAAAAGTGCCGTCGCCTGGTTTGAGCGATCAAAAATACAAGATTATGCTTTTGAATTTGTTGATGCGCCGACTTTGCCTCGGGGAAAAGATCGCCTGCTGGTTAAGAAGCCAGGCTCAGTAATATGGGCCCGTTTTTACGATATAGATACCAACGAACCATTTTTTAGTGGAAGAAACAGCATCAAAGTAAAAACTGTAGCCGAGATAGAACATGAACGACGGATAGGGTATGCCTGGTATGGCACCTGGCCCAAAAACCTACTTCAAAAGAAATACCCTTTATGGTTGCAGAAACTTAACGCGGGTTAGTAGGGAGTTCGCTGTTCAACATAGCCTATTGACAGCGTACTCTTGTAGTCACCCACGCAAACGTTATCGGTAACGTTTGCGTAAATAATTCCACGCGAACAAGGTTTTTAAACTTTAATAATCTGTAGACTTGTTTTACTACTATATTAAAATAGATATGAACTTATCAAAAAATACTTTAAGCGGCATCAAGTCTGCCGGCCTTATCCTACCCAGCGAAGAATTATTTAACCTTCCTGAAAAAGTACTTCAATTTGGAACTGGGGTGCTTTTACGTGGATTGCCAGATTACTTCATAGATAAAGCAAACCGAAATGGGTTGTTTAATGGCAGGGTTGCAGTTGTTAAGTCGACAAGTAAGGGAGGAACAAAAGAATTTGATGATCAAAACGGCTTATATACCATCTGCGTTAGGGGAATTGAAAACGGACAACCTGTTGAAGAGAATATCGTATCATCAGCGATAAGTCGCGTGCTGACTGCTGACCAGGATTGGGATACTATATTAGAAATCGCAGGCGCTAAAGAATTGAATATCGTTGTGTCTAACACCACTGAAGTAGGAATTCAGTTAGTCGAGGAAAGCATTGATCAAAAACCTCCACTTTCCTTTCCAGCAAAATTACTGGCGGTACTTTACCATAGATACAAAGCATTGGGAGCGAATGAAGATGCAGACCTTGCTGTGATCGCTACGGAACTCATTCCTGATAACGGTAAAAAACTGCAGGGTATCGTATTGGAATTGGCTACTTTCAACAAGCTGGAAGAATCATTTGTGGTTTGGTTGAATCAACATATCCATTTTTGCAATTCATTGGTCGACCGCATTGTTCCTGGAAAGCCGGATGTTGCTGCATTGGAAAAATTAGAGGGAACACTAGGTTATAAGGATGAACTGATCATCATGGCAGAACCTTACAGGTTATGGGCAATTGAAGGTGATGCACGTGTGTCGGCCCTTTTAGGACTAGAGGCTGCTGATCATGGTGTCATTGTCAGACCAGATATCGAAATCTTCAAGGAGCTTAAAGTGCGTTTGCTTAATGGTTCGCATACCCTTACTTCTGGAATTGCGTACCTTTCAGGCATAGACACCGTGACCAAAGCGATGAACAATGAAGCTACAAGGAACTATGTCAAAGACCTGATGATGCAGGAAATTGTTGGTGCTATTCCTTATGCGGTCGACGAAGCAGAAGCAGTCGCATTTGCCAATACTGTAATTGACCGGTTTGCAAATCCGACTATCGAGCACCTTTGGATCAACATTACCTTCCAGTATACCATGAAGATGAAAATCCGGGTATTACCTGTACTCCAAAATTATTACAATCAAAATGGTAAAGTGCCCGCACATATTGCTTTTGGATTTGCTGCATTCCTTAGATTTATGAAAATCGCCAAAAAAGATGGAAATCAGTATTTTGGAGAAATTGATGGCCGCGAATACCTCATTACAGATGATCAAGCCGCATATTTCTATGAAAAAGCACAGCTAAATGATGCGGAATATGTAGATGCTGTGATCGCAGACAAAGCGTTGTGGTCTACGGATCTTACTTTAATTGATGGTTTCAGTGAAATCGTAAAAGAGAATTATAACAATATATTGAACAAAGGTATGGCCAGCGCATTGGTAGCTATAGATCGTTCAGTACAAGTATCAAAATAATGAAACAAAGAATATTAAAGGTCCACCCGAAAGATAATGTGCTGGTTGCGCTTACGGACCTTGTAAAGGGCGAAGAAGTAATATACGAGGGGCAGTCCTATTTGTTGACAGACAATGTAGCTGCAAAGCACAAGTTCACCACTGTCGACCTTTCCGCTGGAGATCAATTGATCATGTACGGCGTATTGGTAGGTAAAGCGCAATTTGATATTCCGGTTGGCTCCATCATTACGACGAGCAACATCAAACATGCTGCTACAGAATTCAATGCTGCAGATGCACATATGAGTTGGGAGCAACCTGATGTTACGGAATGGAAGGATAGAACCTTCAATGGATTTCACCGTACAGACGGAGAGGTAGGAACAGCAAATTACTGGTTGGTGATCCCAATGGTGTTTTGTGAAAACAGGAATCTTGAGGTGTTGCAGGAAGCATTGATGAACAACCTTGGTTATGGAAGAAATGAAACCTACCAGTTGCAGGCCAAAGAACTGATGGCCCTTTACGAAAAGGGAGCAAGTGTAAATGAGATATTGAATGCACAGCTTACGTATTCTGAGCAGGCAGCGAAGCAAAATCGCATGTTTCCAAATGTTGATGGGATCAAATTTTTGACACATACAGGTGGATGCGGCGGAACCCGTCAGGATTCTGAAACCCTTTGCGGATTGTTAGCTGGTTATATCACGCATCCAAATGTGGCTGGAGCAACAGTGCTAAGTTTAGGCTGCCAGAATGCACAGGTGAGCATTCTTAATGAAGAAATAGCAAAACGAAGCAGGAATTTCGATAAACCACTTTACATTCTGGATCAGCAAACAATAGGTAAAGAATCAGAATTGTTAAGTCAGGCCATCAAACAAACTTTTGCAGGTCTGATCCAGGCGAACGCAAATGAAAGAAAACCTGCTCCATTGAGTAAGCTTTGCATCGGGCTGGAATGTGGAGGCTCTGACGGTTTCTCAGGAATATCGGCAAATCCGGCGATCGGTTACGCCTCGGATTTGTTAGTTGCCCTTGGCGGATCCGTGATCCTTGCCGAGTTCCCGGAACTTTGCGGCGTAGAGCAAAATCTGAGCGACCGCTGTGTGGATAAAAAAGATGCGGAACGTTTCGAGCACCTGATGAAAACGTATAGCAAGCGAGCTACAGATGCAGGTTCAGGGTTTGACATGAACCCTTCGCCTGGGAATATAAAAGATGGTCTGATCACCGATGCGATCAAGTCGGCCGGTGCTGCCAAAAAGGGAGGGACCTCGCCGGTAGTAGCGGTGTTGGATTATCCGGAAAAAGTAACTAAACCGGGATTGAATCTATTGTGCACACCTGGTAATGATGTGGAATCAACAACTGCAGAAGTGGGTTCTGGCGCTAATGTAGTGCTCTTCACGACCGGACTAGGTACACCAACTGGAAATCCGATTGCTCCGGTGATTAAAATTTCCAGTAATACGAAGTTGTTCAATAAAATGAGTGACATCATTGATCTGGACACAGGACCTGTTATTGATGGTGATGAAACCATTCAGGAAGCAGGGAGCCGTATTTTGGAATACGTTATAGGAGTAGCCAGTGGCACGACTACGGTTAGTGCCGTTCGACACATTCAGGACGATTTTATTCCATGGAAACGAGGCGTTTCACTTTAGCAATCCGCCGTTATAAATAATGAACATATATATACTATATAGTAAATAGCATTAAATGAAGAACTTTTTAGACGAGAACTTTCTGCTGGAAACTAAAACAGCGGAACATTTGTTCCACAACTATGCCAAGCAGATGCCTGTGATCGATTATCACAATCATTTGATCCCGGAGCAAATTGCGAATGACATCAATTTCGAGAACATCACACAGGTTTGGTTATATGGAGATCACTATAAGTGGCGTGCCATGCGGGCAAATGGGGTAGATGAATATTACATTACTGGCGGTGCTCCAGACCTGGAAAAATTCAAAAAGTGGGCGGAGACAGTTCCATATACGCTAAGAAACCCACTTTACCATTGGACGCATTTGGAATTGCAGCGTTATTTTGATATTCATGAAGTATTATCGGCCGATAATGCAGAACGTATATATAATGAATGCACAGCAAAACTGCAGACCCCGGAATATTCTGTGCAGAACTTACTGCGTAAAATGAAGGTGGAAACCTTATGTACTACCGACGATCCTCTGGATAATCTGGAATTCCATCAAAAAATAAAGAATGATGGGGTAGACATAAAGGTATTGCCTGCCTTTAGACCGGATAAAGCGATGAATGCGGATGATGTAGCCGGATTGAACGCTTATATCAATCAACTTGCCGAACTGACAGGAGGAGCTATTGATCAACTCGATACATACTTGTCAGCGCTAAAAACCCGTCATGATTATTTCGCAGCAAACGGCTGCTCTGTTTCAGACCATGGGTTGGAGCAAATCTATGCAGAAGACTATACTGTGGAGGAAGTAAAGGATATCTTTATTAAGATTAGAAGCCATGCGGCGCTAACCCTTGAGGAAGTGTTGAAGTTTAAATCTGCGATGCTGTTTGAATTTGCGCTCTGGGATCATGAGAAAGGCTGGGTACAACAATATCATTTAGGTGCTTTGAGAAACAATAACAACAGATTGTTAAGCCAATTGGGGCCTGATACAGGTTTTGATTCGATCGGTGATTTCAGTCAGGCTAAACAGCTTTCCAAATTTTTAAATAAGTTGGATTCCCAGAACCGCCTTACCAAAACAATTTTGTATAATCTTAATCCGGCAGATAATGAATTAATGGCCACTATGATTGGAAATTACAATGATGGTACGGTTGCCGGTAAAGTTCAATGGGGATCGGGATGGTGGTTCCTTGACCAAAAAGATGGAATGATCAAACAGCTCAACGCTTTGTCCAATATGGGACTGCTCAGTCGTTTTGTGGGGATGCTAACGGATTCCAGAAGCTTTCTTTCCTATCCGCGTCACGAATATTTCAGACGTATCCTGTGTAACCTGTTTGGAGATGATGTGGAAAAAGGTGAACTGCCTGCTGACACGGAATGGATTGGCCAGGTTGTTCAAGATATCTGTTACAATAACGCGAAAGCGTATTTCAAGTTTTAATACTCAATTTTAATTTTAGATAAGCCCTTATGATAGAAATATCATAGGGGTTTTTTAGTTTATGCAGAGTTGCACTATTGGATGTAGTGGGTCATAATTGCTACGTGTCTCCATTATATGTTGCCTTGATTTCGAGTAGGTCTTGAAGGGGCCTTGGATAGGCTGTAGCCAAGGCAAGGCCTAACCAACCCCTAACCAATGCCTACCTAATGCCGACTGAATATATTGAGGATTCCTGGTTGTCCTGCACTGTGTCCTATACTTGTCCTATACTGGAATAAGTTTACAATAAAAAGTATTGTTACTACTATTGGTTTACTATTGAATTTGAGCCGGGCGATTTCCATAAGTTATGATCGAGGCAGCATAAAACTCGTTTAATATGGAATGCCGAGTGGGCAAACACACCTCTCTTTGAAATGTTTTAAATTGGTTTCATTTTTTCTTACTGAATAGTAGCGAGTTAGGGATATAATCAAAGAATAAGTTGCGTTTAGTTTGTACAGACGCATTATTTTCCTACTTTTGCATCCCGCTTCGGAGGAAGAGAAAAGGTGAAAAGGATATAGAGAAGGTTGATTTGAATTGTTGAAAGTAGAGA
>JAPSHM010000288.1 GCA_031179845.1 Pedobacter sp. | reverse complement strand
CTTTAAAACAAACACCCATCAAAGCTGTGTTGCCACCAGCATCAGAAGCGTTTACATCAGCGCCAAAATCCAACAAGACTCTTGTTGCTTCCAGTTGTTCGTTATATGTAGCAACAATTAATGGCGTAAAGCCACGAGCATCCCCGGCATTAACATCGGCTCCATTTAACAGTAACTCGTTCAATGAAATGACATCACCAATTCTTGCAGCTGTAAACAGCTGAACATTCAAATCTTCCATATGCAATTAGTAGGGTTGAGACTCATTAGAATCTGTATTTGCCTGGTCAACGCCTTTTGAATCTCGTTCCTTCACAAAACTAGCCTGTTCTTTTTCCATCAGTTCACTTTTCATCTTCAAGCCTTCCGCTACACGTTTCCCATAGTCTTCATCACACTGTGTGAAAAGTTCAACCATTTTGTCTTGAATATGCTGTTCTGCCGCAGAAATTGCACCTATCAAATTGGTGATCAGTTCATCTCTTTCCCAATCTTCGAAGTTCCTGTAGGTTTCCCCCGCTTGCTGAAAGTTGTTTTCTCTTTCAATCCGCTGGCGTACCAATGCCGCTTGGTAGTAGGGGGTATGATCATCTCCTGAAGGCTGCGCTTCCACCAAACCGTTCAAGCTGGAAGGCTCATAGTTTACATGTGGATTTGTGCCTTCAGCGATGTCCTGGTAAAAAGTCATCTGCCCATCCCGCTGATTGGTGGCAACGTGTTTTTTAGGCGCGTTGATAGGTAACTGAAGGTAATTTGTTCCCACCCGGTACCGTTGTGTATCTGAATAAGAAAAAGTTCTGCCTTGCAGCATTTTATCGTCCGAGAAATCCAGACCGTCAACCAACACACCTGTTCCAAAAGCAGATTGTTCCACTTCAGCAAAATAGTTTTCGGGATTCCTGTTTAACGTCATCTTGCCAACAGGGTGCCATGGAAACTGTTCTTTTGGCCATAATTTGGTGTCGTCTAAAGGATCAAAGTCCAGTTCGGGATGTTCTCCATCATCCATAATCTGTACATTAAGTTCCCACTCAGGAAACTCACCACGCGCAATGGACTCATACAAGTCTTGCGTGGCATGGTTGAAATTTTTGGCCTGAATCTCCGAGGCCTGGGCTGATGTAAGGTTTTTAATCCCTTGTAATGGCTCCCAGTGGTATTTGACCAGGACCCCAATACCTTCCGAATTTACCCATTTGTAGGTGTTTACACCAGAACCCTGCATGTGGCGGTAAGTAGCGGGAATTCCCCATGGAGAGAATAGGAACGTCACCATATGTAATGTTTCCGGGGAATTACTCACGAAATCAAATTGCCTTCCCGGACTCTGTATGTTGGTTACCGGATCTGGCTTAAAGGCATGAATAAAATCTGGAAACTTGATTGCATCGCGAATGAAAAAGATCTTAAGGTTATTACCCACAAGGTCCCAATTGCCGTCCTCAGTATACATCTTTACCGCAAAGCCCCTTGGGTCACGTAGTGTTTCCGGAGAATGTCCGCCATGAATTACTGTAGAGAAACGCACAAATAGGGGGGTTGTTTTTCCTTTTTCCTGTAAAAACTTTGCACGTGTAAATTTCCCTATTGGCTCATTTCCCACAGTTCCGTAAGCTTCAAAAATACCATGTGCACCGGCACCCCTGGCATGAACTACGCGTTCGGGAATTCGCTCCCGGTCGAAATGCGACATTTTTTCGAGGAACTGGTAATTTTCCAGGGTTGCCGGTCCGCGGCTGCCAACTGTACGAATATTTTGGTTATCATAAGCTGGATGTCCCTGACGGGTTGTTAAGATGTTGGTTCCATCTCCAGCATCAGATTGTTCAGGTATTTTGTTATTCGGAGAGCTTTTCGGGTTGTTTTCTGATTCAATCATAGCGGTGAATTTGAGACCTTAACAAACTGAACAGGTGTTGGTTTAAAGTTATTTTAGATACTTTGGTTTAAACAGTATTTGGCTATCTAAGGCCGGAAATCAAATCATTATTTTGGCTATTAGTGTTGAGGTGTTTTGCTTTTTTTCGTAAATTCAATCCACATTCATCATCATTTGATTATGCCACTATTTATGGACCGCCACGATGTCTCCGAGGACGTAACAGCCGAGAATGTAGCCCAGTTACATCAGGAAGACTTAAAGATTCAAGAAGAATTTGGCTGTAGGGGACTTACCTACTGGTTTGATGATAAAAGAAAAACGGCTTTCTGTTTAATTGAAGCCGATGACAGGAGCGCCATCGTGAAAATGCATAAACGTGCCCATGGCGAGGTGCCAAATCAGATCATCGAAGTAGATCCGAAGACTGTCGAATCTTTTTTAGGGCGAATTGAAGATCCAGCAAATGCTGAAAATTCGGAACTGACGATAATTGATGATTCCGCTCTGCGGATCATCATGCTGATAAAGTTGGAATTGTTGAATCAAAAGTATACCGATCCGGCAAAGGGGAAATATTGGTCTGATAAATATAGAAGTGCAGTTCTTGATTTGTTAGAGGCATGTCAGGGAAAGCTCATTAAGCAGGGTGAAAACGACTTCTTAGCTTCATTCAAATTTGCATCGGATGCTGTACAGGCCGCCTTAAAAATTCGTGTTTCTCTATTTGAAAAATTTTCTGAATTTCACAAGATGAATTTGAGTCTTAAAATAGGGCTAAGTTCTGGCGTGCCCGTGACCGAAAAAAGCACAATTTTTGAAGAAGCGATTAAGTTAGCAGAACGGATCTGTAGGGTCATAAAGGAGGAGATCATCCTATCAGCTGATGTTGATGAACTGTTTACCAGTGAAACACTCGTAAAACTAAAAGCAGAAAAACAAACTTGTATCCTGACTAAAAAGCAGGAGACTTTCTTAAACTTATTGATGGATTTTGCTGAACGGAACCTGAATAACTCAGAGGTAAAAGTCGAAGACCTGAACAGATCGATGATGTGCAGCAAGTCTAAGTTATACCGCGAGATGATCTTACTGACAGGAAAGTCTCCGAATAATTTTTTGAGTGACTTCCGGTTGGATCAAGCACATCAATTAATAACTAATAGCATTAAGAATATATCGGAAGTTGCTTATGAAACTGGATTTACCAGCCCTTCGTATTTCACCAAGTGTTTTCAAAAAAAGTTCGGTTTTGCACCATCTAAGTGCACAAGTGATAACCGGTAGAGACTTAAATTGCTAAAAAAACCTTTGCTGTCTTGAATTTTAGAAATTCAGTTGTGGATTGAAATTACAAGTTTTTGAACTAAATGTAGTAGTATAGACATATAATTTGCCTTAATTTTGAGTAAACTAACATCAAATTATCATGGAAAGAATACTATTTGACCGTCTTGGCGGTAGCACAGGAATCAGCGCAATTGTTGATGCTGTTGTCGAAGCTCATATGTGCAATCCCGCCGTTAGTGCAAGATTTCTCCCTTATAGAGATGAGCCTGAAAAACTATCTACCATCAAACAACATACTGTTGACTTTTTCAGTGCAGGAAGTGGTGCCCCGGTAAACTATACGGGTCGAGATATGGTGACTACGCATAAAGGAATGGCGATTACTGCCGATGAATACATGCACGTGGTAGATGATATCCTCGTAGTTCTTGATGAGCATAAAATCGATACTGTGTCCAAAAATGAAGTACTTGCAATCCTTTGGTCATTGAAAGGAATGATTATTGGTCAATAACCATTCCTACCGATTAACGGCGACTTTCTAAGGTATAGGTAAAACTTTTTGCTTTATAATAACCGAGATTATATTCAATCGGTCGTTCACCTTGATCGTAAACGAACCGCTTTCGTAACAGCACGGCACCTCCAATGGGAATTCGTAATTTTTCAGCGATCTGGGCTTCAGCTTCCAAAGCACTGATTTCCTCTTTTGACAAGGTGGCTATTACAGAATGTTCTGTCTCCAGCAACTCATATAAGGGGCGTTTGAAGTCCTCATCGCCAGTCATCCCTACCCGGGGGTGAAAATAGGATTCAAAATAAACGAAAGGCTCATCCATACTTCCACGTAAGCGCTCCATCTTCAAAACCTTGCGGTCTGACTTTATTTCAAAAAAATTGGCTATAGTTTCATTTGGATATACCCAGGTGACATGTAACTCAAAGTTCCTGATTTTAATACCCCTAAGCTTCATTTCCTGTGAAAAGCTCAGCCAATTGTTTGATTTTGAACTCACCTGTACTTTGTTCACTTTAGTTCCAACCCGCTTTTTGCGCACGAGCAAACCTTCAAAAACCAATTTATTGATCGCTTGTCTCAATGTACTACGCGAAATGGCCAGAATTTTTGCCAGATCAACTTCGTTTGGCAATACTTTCCCGTCCTGATAACTCTCATCTTCAATCATTTTCCGGATTAGCTGCTCGGCTTGAATATGCAGGGGTACTGGGCTTTTATGGTCAATGGCTATTTTCATGGAGGAAATTTTTACAAAAATAAAGAAATGTTCGAACAATTCACATTACGGGCTTGATTCTGAAACAAATATATTTTACTGTTTTATTTGACCGTGTTATAAATGTTTATATGTTTGTACATATAAATACAATTAAACCTACTAAAGTCTATTGTATTCAATATAGCCCAACCATATAGATTATACCAACCAATTAATATGTACATACAATAGAACAATAGATGAACAAGACATTACTAGATTCCGACCCGCCAATTCACCCTGTAAACGAAGTTAGAAAAACTACTCAGTTTTTGATGCCGAACCGAATAGATGAATTAGAAAATTTAAATAGTGGATACAACGTCTATCCGACTTTCTCACTTGGTTCAGGTAAGATCTTCAATGGATACAGCTCGCTTGCAGATTATATAGCGCAGCAGAAAAACGTAATCATTGACGGTTTCATAGGTGTGTTTTGGGATAAAATCCAATTGGAGTTAACTCAGCAATTTGCGGATGCAGGTCTTACAGTGAACTGGATCTCAACCAACACTTTGCTAAAACCTTCGTCAGAGATCAAAAAGCTAATCCAACCTTTCCTTGGTGAGGAAGGTTCTGTTTGGGGAAATAAAACAAACCTTTCATTAGTGGATTTCTATGATAACAGTATCTCGAACCAGCGTAGGGCAGATACCGATATCAATATCGTGATGGGAGTGGGAGCCGCACTTTGCAATTGGGATGCACCGCTATTGTATGTTGAACTCCCGAAAAATGAGTTGCAATTTCGGATGCGTGCCGGCAGTATTACCAATCTGGGGATGTCT
>JAPSHM010000287.1 GCA_031179845.1 Pedobacter sp. | reverse complement strand
AATTCAAAGCATATAGGTGCAGACCTAAACTATGCCTGGCCAACCGCAGAGATTGCAGTGATGGGTGCTAAAGGAGCTGCAGAGATTATCTTTAAGAAAGAAATTGCGACGGCAGCGATTCCAGGCGACAAATGGCTCGAGAAAGAACGACTCTACTCAGAAACCTTTGCAAATCCTTATAGGGCTGCAGAACGGGGGTTTGTGGACGAAGTGATAGAACCAGCACAAACTCGTCATAAATTAATTAAAGCTTTCAAAATGCTCGAAAATAAAGTGGTAAATCATCCACGAAAAAAGCACGGAAATATCCCTTTATGATGCAGCTTAATCGTACTGATGTCCTTTTGATGGCTTTTTGTACAGGATTAATTGTAGCAAACATTTATTATTGCCAACCTTTAGTCATCTTAGTAGCAAAAGAATTTAATCTGACAGAAAGTCGCGCAGCCACAACCACCTATCTAACTCAGGCAGGCTATGCGATCGGCCTATTTCTAATTGTGCCGCTTGGAGATATGTTTGAACGCCGCAGGCAGATTTTAATATTAACAGCCGTAGCTGTTGTCGCGTTACTGACGGCCGCCTTGTCGCCTACCTTCATTTGGTTACAGATCGCCTCCGTATTAATTGGAGCGAGCTCAATAGTGCCACAGTTGATTTTACCAATGGCCGCCAATCTATCTTCCGATGAAAAGCGCGGACCGACAATTGGCATTATCATCAGTGGACTACTAATAGGTGTATTGGCATCCAGAGCTCTGAGCGGTACTGTTGGGTATCTATGGGGATGGCGAACCATGTATTATATTGCTGCAGGAATATGTTTACTACTAGTTTTATTAATGGCAAAGCGCTTTCCTCAAAGCAAACCAACTTTTAAGGGTTCTTATCGGGCGCTGATGGTGTCGATGTGGCACTATTTAAGGGAACAGCCTGCACTTCGTGAGGCATCGCTCATCAACTTTCTAGCCTTCGCAGTGCTGAGCGCATTTTGGACAACAATGGTGTTATTTTTAGCAAATCCCCCATTCAATCTTCAAACCTTACAAATAGGCCTATTTGGTATTGCTGGCGCCGCAGGTGCTCTAGCTGCACCAATGGTAGGTAAACTGACAAACAGTCGCAACTCCGGTAAAAACATAATCATTGGATTGGTTTTGCAACTGGTAAGTATTGCTGCGTTTTATTTCACAGGAAGTAATCTTTATCTTTTTATAGCAGGTATCATCATCATTGATATTGGTCAACAAGCGATTCATGTAACGAATCAAACGAAAGTCTACAGCTTAGTACCCGAAGCCCGAAACCGATTGAATACCGTTTTCATGTCCATCAGCTTTGTGGGCGCTTCTATCGGATCTGCAGTTGGCTTGTGGCTTTGGGATAAAGGTCAGTGGCCTATATTCTGCGCTGGTACTGCCTTAATTGTAATCCTAAATATATTGATATATAAATTCTACAGGTATAAATTAAAAACTTAAAATGGAAAATGTGCAAATTCGAGAAATCAGATTTGATCTAACCTGGAACATCAGACATGAAGTCATGTACCCTCATCTTCCCTATGATACAATCAAACTGGAAAATGACGAAAATGGTACTCATTTTGGTCTCTTTATAAATGAAGATCTCACTGCTGTAGTATCTCTGTTTACAACCGAAAAAACCTGCCAATTCAGGAAATTCGCTACGCTGAAAAGCGCTCAGGGTAAAGGATATGGCACACAATTACTAAACTATATTATTGACTACGCAGAAAAGTCAGGATTTAAAAAGATATGGTGCAATGCTCGGGTGTCAGCCTCAGGATTTTATAGTAAATTTGGATTTGCACAAACCAACGAACGATCCGTAAATAATGGCATCGACTTTGTCATTATGCAGTTACAACTTAACAATTAACTTAGGGCTTAAGACCCGATTTATATATTTGCTACAATAAAAATATAATAATGGCTAAAAAGAAAGAAGACAAGCAAAATCATGTTGCTGTGGTTAATAAAAAATCACTTCAATTTTTTGAAGAATATATCAATAACCCCTCTCCAACCGGCTTCGAATATCCTGGACAAAAGTTGTGGCTCGATTACTTAAAACCTTACATCGATGAAAGCTTTATGGACAACTATGGTACAGCCGTAGGTGTAATTAACCCTAAAGCCGAGTTCAAAGTAGTGATCGAGGCACATGCTGATGAGATCTCCTGGTTTGTAAATTATATTACCAGTGACGGCTTAATCTATGTAATCAGAAACGGTGGCTCTGATCACCAGATCGCTCCCTCCAAGCGCGTAAATATTCATACCGATAAAGGAATGGTAAAAGCACTGTTTGGATGGCCAGCGATACATACCCGAAGCGGAGGTGAAAAAGAAGAAGCTCCTGCACTAAAGAATATTTTTTTAGACTGCGGATGCACATCAAAAGAAGAAGTTGAAAAGCTTGGTGTACATGTTGGTTGTGTAATCACCTATGAAGACGAATTTATGGTGCTCAATGATCGTTATTACGTTGGCCGCGCACTGGACAACAGGGCCGGTGGATTCATGATTGCTGAGGTGGCGCGTCTGCTTAAAGAAAATAAAAAGAAACTTCCTTTTGGTTTGTACATTGTCAATTCCGTACAGGAAGAAATCGGTCTCCGTGGTGCCGAAATGATAGCACACAGGATTAAGCCTAATGTAGCCATTATTACCGACGTGACGCACGATACGACGACGCCAATGATCAATAAGGTGACCCAAGGTGATCTGGCCTGTGGTAAAGGCCCTGTCGTTTCTTATGCACCAGCAGTACAGGTAAACCTGAATAGACTACTTATAGATACCGCAGAGAAAAACAATATTCCTTTTCAACGTCAGGCATCATCCAGATCAACAGGTACAGATACCGATTCGTTTGCCTATTCAAATGGTGGAGTTCCTTCAGCACTGATTTCTTTACCATTGCGGTACATGCATACCACAGTTGAGATGATCCACAAAGAAGACGTCGACAATGTGATTAGCCTCATCTATTATTCATTGTTGAATATTGAGAAAGACCACGATTTCAAGTATACGAAATAACAGTTTTGACTCTATGAAAGGCGTGTTTGAATAATCCAAACACGCCTTTCTTTTTCTACTTGATTCTGTTTTTACTATTTTTATACACGTTGTAAAAACATTGTCGCAAACAAACGAGTATAAATTCAATGATGAAAAAATTTACCTATGAATAATCAATCAGAAAAATTTACAGAAAGGATTAGGGCCTCCTATAAGCCAGATGGTTCATCAATCTACCTGGGGGCTGCGATATTGGAGGGAAATGTATTGGCCGATGCAGAAGTTAACCTGTCTCTACAAATGATGAACAGGCATGGTTTGGTAGCAGGTGCGACAGGCACCGGCAAAACACGTACCCTACAACTATTGGCCGAACAGCTTTCAGACGCAGGTGTACCTGTTTTTATGTTAGATGTAAAAGGCGACCTGTCAGGGTTGAACCAGCCTGGAGCAGTGAATCCAAAAATTGCCGACAGGGCTAGTCAACTGAAAAAGGCCTTTGATCCTACGGGATTTCCGCTGGAGTTATATTCTTTATCGGGCAAATTGGGTGCACAAATGCGCGCTACCGTTTTTGAATTTGGGCCTACGCTGTTAGCAAAGATTCTGAACCTCAATGACACACAAGCCGGCGTACTCGCTGTCATCTTCAAATACGCAGATGATCATAAGATGCCGATTATAGACCTTAACGACTTGAAAAAGTTGGTTTTCTATCTTTCCGAAGGCGAAGGAGCCGAAGAAATTAAGCATACTTATGGTAAAATATCAACAGCTACTTCTGGCACAATTTTGAGAAAGATTGTGACCATCGAGCAACAAGGACTTGGAGCCATGTTTGGCGAAAGATCTTTTGACATTCAAGACTTATTTGAAAGGGTCGACGGTAAAGGAACCATCAGCCTTTTAAATATAGCCGATGTACAAAGTCAACCCGTCCTGTATTCTACATTTCTATTGAGTTTGCTTGCTGAGCTATTTTACAGCATGCCTGAAGCTGGAGACCTGGACAAGCCTAAACTTATCTTCTTTTTTGATGAAGCGCACTTATTATTCAAAGACTCATCCAAGACATTTTTAGAACAAATTGAAACGATCATCCGATTGATACGCTCCAAAGGAATCGGGGTGTTCTTTTGCACGCAATCTCCCACTGACATTCCCGAAAGTGTTTTATCCCAATTAGGGAATCGGATCCAGCATGCGCTTAGGGTATTTACGCCCAATGATGCAGATGCGCTAAAAAAAACAGTCAACACCTATCCAAGATCAGATTTCTATGCAATAGACCAGGTACTTACTTCGCTTGGAACAGGTCAGGCATTAATCACCGTGTTGAATGAAAAAGGCATACCTACTGAAGTGGCAGCAACAATGCTTACTCCGCCAAGAGCACATATGGGACCGTTATCAACAGCAGCCTATGACCTACTCCTACAGGAAAGCAAAATGACTGAGAAATATCAGGAAACTGTAGACCCTGAAAGTGCTTATGAGATTCTAACTAAGAGAATAAATGAAAAGCTCGCGGAGGTCGATGGCGATGGTAGTACTGACAGGCAGGCACCCGGAAAAAACGAAAAAAGCATCTTTGAGCAAGTTATGGGAGCCACTATAACCCGACAAATCGGCAAGGAAATCGTCCGTGGTCTATTTGGCATGCTCACAGGCAAGAAACCAAGAAGCTCGGGAAGCAAATCTCTATTCGGTTTTTAATTAAAAAACTCGTCTACCTAATTCAAAAAATGTATTTTAGCCTACATTTATCATAATTCACATTCATTTTTAACCATTTCAATATTTCAATTGAATGAAACCTACCTTATTAATTTTAGCAGCCGGAATGGCTAGCCGCTATGGCAGCATGAAACAAATTGATGGCTTTGGCCCAAATGGAGAAACCATCATCGATTACTCCATTTTCGATGCTATTAAAGCAGGATTTGGAAAAGTCATCTTCATCATCAAGGAAGAATTTGTAGATAATTTCAAAGCCATTTTTGAACCAAAATTGAATGGAAAAATTGAAACCGACTATGTTTTTCAAAATTTCGATTTGAAACAATTCGGTATCGAGGAAGAAATTTATCGCGAGAAGCCTTGGGGAACGGCACATGCAATTCTCTCAGCCAGACAGGTAATCAAAGAACCTTTTTGTGTAATCAATGCCGATGATTATTATGGCTT
>JAPSHM010000286.1 GCA_031179845.1 Pedobacter sp. | reverse complement strand
ACATGACCTGGCCCGACCGGTGCTTCAACATCATATCCGTTAAGAAAACGATCGAAAGAGGCCAGGTTTGAGCCGTTCGCAAATACCCTGAGGCGGCTGATGTTAAGTTTTTTGGTCATGAGGGCTGGGAAGCTGTAACCGATCTGAATGTTTTTGATACGTAAATAGGAGGCGTCTCTTAGCCAAAAGGTGGAGGCCTGCTCATTATTAGATTCGCCAAAAGCCAATCTGGGATATTTCGCATTAAGGTTTTCCGGCGACCAACGGTCTTTATTTTCCTCCCGGATCGTTCCTCCCAGTGCACCTCCTACATTGAATGGTAGCACACCCGGACCATTGACATAACCATTCGCTTTGCCGACACCCTGCAACAAAAGGGAAAGATCGAAACCCTTGAAAGAAGCACCGATATTGGATGCAAAAGTCAACCTTGGAATGGTACTACCTATAATGATCTTGTCGCTCTCATTGATTAAGCCATCTCCATTCTGGTCTTTATATTTGATATCTCCAGCTTTCACGGTACCAAACTGTTTGGCATGAGCTGTCGCCTCTTCATCAGATGTGAAAAACCCCTGCGCTTCATAGCCAAAAAGAGAATTGATGGAATAGCCCTCCCTGTTCACCGTTAGATTAGCAGTTTGGTTGATGCCCCTCATGTCTACGATGGTATTTTTTACGTCAGACACGTTAAAACTGACGTTGTAATTGAAGTCTTTAATGTTTCCTCTATAGCTGACACCCAACTCCCAACCTTTATTGTCCACTGTCCCTGCATTTTGATAAGGTTTTTTCATCCCAATGATCAATGGTACATCGAGTTCCAGAAGAATATCCCTGGTCCGTCTTTGGTAGTAGTCGGCAGTAATGTTCAGCTTATCCATCAGGGTTAAGTTGATACCGATATTTTTTTCCTCTGTACTCTCCCAGGAAATGTCCTTATTGGCCATGTCGTTTAACGCTGCCGTGTTCACGATCTGTTTTCCCATCGCCATGGATTCGAACAGCAGCACCGTTCTGGAGGGATAGCTGCCGCCAATGAGCTGATTGCCAAGCCGGCCCCAGGACAGCCTCAGTTTGGCTTCGCTGATGATGTTTTTTAATCCGCTGAAGAATCCCTCCTCCGAAATTCTCCATCCTGCGGAAGCTGAAGGAAAAAATCCGTACCTGTTGCCATCCGCAAAGCGTGAAGAACCATCATAACGTGCATTGAGTTCAAGGAGATATCTCCCTTTATAGTCGTAATTCAATCTGCTGAACAGGGATTGTAATGCCCACTCTTCTGCGCTTCCTTTTGCCGTTTGATTTAAAGCAGAACCTCCGTTCAGTATTGGATATTCAGGAAGAATAAAATTATCTCTGTATCCTTCAATCCATTCTAAATAAAAGTCCTCTCTGGACCCTCCGATGAGAAATTTAAGACTATGGTCGCTAATGGCCTTACTTGCAGTAAGTGTAGCGCGCATATTGTTAAAGAATGTTTGATCCTGACGCTGACTGAGGGAAGTCAATGCCGGAGTAAGGAAACTCAAACTTCCATTGGGCAAATAAGATTGAATGGCCTTTTTAAATCTGTTTCTCGATGAAAGAGCATATTTTGGTGCGTAGGCGACTTCTGCCTGCAGCCATTCTGTTGGCTTATAATTAACAGTAGCATTGATGCTTCCTACTGGTCCCCTTATTCTGTAGGTCCCTCCGTCCCTGCTTACTGAGATCGGGTTGGTGCCGTTCCAACCTACTCCCCATTGACCGCTTTCATTGATGCCAATCTGGTTTGCGGGAATTCCGTTCATCCATTGAAAGATCTCGCCGGATCCAATATCCGGGTTTGTTGAAGCAGAAGGTTCTGTTGTAATTCCATTGACGTACTGCAGATCGACCCTGACTGTAAGCTTCTCAGAAAATGTAATGTCCGCGTTGGTACGTATGGTATAGCGTTTAAAGCCTGAGTTCTCTATAATACCTTTCTGATCGAAAAGTCCGAATGAGCCCAAAAGTTTTACTTTTGAAGTTCCACCTTGTATCGTTAGAAAATGACTTTGCTGTAGTCCAGAACCGGTTAGAGTTTCTTTCTGCCAGTCCGTATTTGGATAAAGATCAGAACTCACCCCATTTTGTTCCCTGTATTTTTCGATGAGTTCATTTGCATAAAGCGGTGTCCTGCCGGTATTCGCGTAAGCTTCGTTGATCAGCAACATGTAATCCAGCGCATTTACCAGTTTAGGCATATTGGTGGGGTCCTGCCAGCCAATGTAATTATTATAGGAAATGCTGACCTGGTTGGAATTTGCCCTTTTCGTTGTCACCAATATCACTCCATTTGCGGCCCTTGATCCATATATCGACGCCGAAGCGGCATCTTTTAGGATCGAAATAGATTCGATTAAATTTGGATCGATGTTGTTGAGGGAACCTTCAACCCCATCGATCATGACCAATGGATTCGGATCTGTGATGGTACCGATCCCACGGACGCGAATCGTTCCTCCGTCAGCGCCTGGCCTTCCTGAACTTTGGCGTACGGTGACACCAGGAGCCATACCTTGTAAAGCAGCTGAAGTCTGTCCCATTGGACGTGTAGACAGCTCTTTTCCTGAAACCATAGACACAGCGCCTGTCAGATTCACCCGCTTCTGCGTTCCGTAACCAACCACTACAACTTCCGACAAATCTGTATCGTTGGCTTGCATTTTTACCTGAATACGCGTCTGTGTACCTACGGGAATCTCCTGTGTGGTAAAGCCGAGATAGGAAAAGAGCAAAGTGTTGCCACTGTTTGCTTCAATTGAGAAGCGCCCGGCCTGGTCGGTAACTGTACCTGCGTTGGTCTCTTTCACTTTGACCCCTACCCCCGCCATTGGTAATCCGGAATCATCGGAAACTGTTCCTGTTATCGTCTGACGCTCAAGGTTCTTTGCTCCCTGCTCGGTATTAACCTCGACAGGTGCTGCATTTGCCACGGATCTCTGCAGGACAATGTACTTCTCTTTAACCACCCAGCTGAGTCCCTTCCCGCTAAGCGTTGATTGCATCACTTCTGCCAACGCAGTCCGATTGAAATCTACGGAAATCTTCTCCGAATCATCCAGTAACTTGTTGCTATAGAAAACGGTTAAGCCAGTTTGCTTCTTAATGGCTTTGAATAAAGTGGCGATGGTAATGTTCCTGCCCTGGAAACTGATTTTGCTATTGCCCTGAGTGCTTGCACGTACAGGAAATAGGAACAGCATCATTAAAATGACCGACAAAGATTGCCGGCCTAATGGAGTTAGATTTGTAAGCATACACTTGAAGTTTATTTTTGGTTTCTTCTAAGACGCAGCTTCTGGAAAAATGGGTGAACGAAGACGAACAAAAAATTATTTAAACGTCAGCTTTCCATTTTTGAGTTCTGCCTGAATCCCAGAGGCAAGTTTCAAATTTCCTATAAGCACGTCCAGGGGCAAACTTTTATCGATCTCGCCGGTAAAGGTCTGTACAGCCACTTCGGGAGTATGCCAGGAAATCTCTACATCAAACCATCTGCTTAAAACCTGTGAGATCTCTGAAAGCGGTTTATTGTGGAAGGTATAAATACCATCTCTCCAGGCAAGTACCTCCTGAAGATCAGGTTTTATAATTTGCAGTCGTTCCTTTCCGAGCACAGCACCTTCACCGGGTTTGATTTTGATCATTTGGTCATTTAGTTTCGCAGACACCGACCCTTCAATAAGTGCGGCTGTAAAGTTCGGGGCGTCATACGCGTTTACATTGAATGATGTTCCGTGTACGTGAATAGCTGCATAAGTGGTATGAACCACAAATTCCTGAGACTGATTCTTTGCTACTTCAAAGTAGGCTTCACCGGTTAAATAGACTTCTCTCTTTTTTGTGTTAAATGTGAAAGGGAAACGCAAACTCGAAGCTGCATTCAGCCATACCATGGTGCCATCTGAAAGTTTGATCTTATAATCTTTAGCTGCCGGAACCACCAAAGTAGCCCACTCTTTATTATCGGCAGAACCGGAGGTATAGGTTAACACATCTTGTTTGGTATGGATGTTAGTCTGCCCAACGTTGATCGATTGATTTTTAGATAGGTCGACCGCCCCCCCTCCTTCAGTTTTCAAATACACTTGTTTAGCAGACACTTTTTGATCTGCAGGGAGGAACTTAGAACCGGATGAAAGATACCAGGCAAAAGGGATGGCCAGGATTAACGTTGCCGCGACACCGATAAGTGGCCAGCTATACCGCCGATTACCTGAGCCTGGTTTTTCGGACAGCTGACCGGCAGTTTCTTTCCATGCCTGCTCAGGATCTAGTTGCGACAGCACCTTTTTTCCTTCAGACGTTTCCATTTTGCGGGACAATTCTTCCCACATCTTTCTAACGGCTGCGTCATGTAGAATGGCTTGCTCAACAATCAGATCATCCTGTTCGCTGATTGTCCCAACAACTTTCTCAAATAGAAGATCCTTTATATTTTCCGTGTTATACTCCATTGCTAGACATTAGACGCATTTATGCGGTGATCAGGTGAAACGCTCATTTAAAATTAATCAATTTCTGTTGAAGCGCTTTCACAGCCAGCTTCAAATGGGTTTTTATTGAATTAACCGAAACACCCATTTCCTCGGCTGCCTCCTTGTATTTTTTATCTTCCAGATAGACCAATTTGAATGCTTTTCGCCGTTGGACGGGCAGTTGATTGAATATCAGGTCAAGCTTAGCATCGTATTCCTGTTGTCCATCCTCCGGCTCTTCAGCAATCCAGGTCTGACTTGCGGAATAACGATCCATTCTGCGCAGCAATGTTTTCCTGTCTCTCAATTTCGTGAGACACTGGTTGTGAACAGATCGCATCAGATAAGCTTTAATGGAAGTATTGATCGACAAAAAATGTTCTTTCTGCCAGATCGAGATAAAAAGATTCTGCACCAGGTCTTCAGCTTCCATATCATCCTCCAGCATAAAATAGGCCTTAACGGAAAGCACCTTGTAATACTTTTTAAAAATCAACTCATAGGCCGAGTAATCACCGCTTTTGAGTTGAGATAGTAAGATTTGATCTTCATCTGTCATGCTATCCCCTGGAAAACTATTTGGTTAGTCTTATAAATGTAAGCATAGAAATGATAAAAAAGAAAATCTATTCACCGGGCCTCAATTCGTCATCAAGCAGGGAAAACAGGACCAGGTCCAGAAATTTTCCGTTCACCAGCTCAGCCTGCCTAAGGACTCCTTCCCTCTGAAAGCC
>JAPSHM010000285.1 GCA_031179845.1 Pedobacter sp. | reverse complement strand
AGGACTTGGAAATAAAAAAGGGGCATTTGCCCCTTTTTTATTTTATTGGTTTGTCTTTTTACCTATTTAAGCAAGCGCACTTCATACAGATCTTTACGCCTGTCTTTCAATATTTTAACTGTCCCAAAGTGGTGTAATTCATCTAAAAGATGTAGATCAACGTCTACCACCAGCATCATTTCTGTATTTGGGGTGGTTTCTGCCTTTATCGCGTTGGTAGGAAATGCAAAGTCAGATGGTGTAAATACGGCAGATTGCGCAAACTGGATGTCCATGTTGTTGACCTTCGGCAGGTTTCCTACACAACCGGCGATGGCCACATAGCATTCGTTTTCAATTGCTCTCGCCTGGGCACAATGTCTTACCCTGGTATAACCGTTTTGTGTATCCGTTAGAAATGGTACAAATAGTATTTGCATGCCCTGATCTGCCAGGATCCTGCTCAACTCCGGGAATTCGACGTCATAACAGATTAAGATGCCTATTTTACCGCAGTCAGTATCAAACACCTGGATCTTATCTCCGCCCACCATTCCATAATATTTTTGCTCGTTAGGTGTGATGTGGATCTTCCTGTATTCATCGGTCTTTCCGCTTCTGTGACAGAGGTAAGTTACGTTATACAACTTGTTGTTTTCCACGATCGGCATGGTACCAGAAATGATGTTTACGTTGTAGGACAGTGCGTACTCTTGAATTCTTTCTACGATCTCTGCTGTTTGCTCCGCCAGTTTCCGCATTGCATCCATTTCAGGTAAATGGTTGTAGGGTTGTAAAAGAGGTGTATTGAAAAATTCAGGGAACATAATGAAATCAGATTTGTAGCCACTTACTGCGTCCACAAAGAACTCAACTTGTTCGTAGAATGCATCAATATCGGGAAAGAGTCGCATTTGCCATTGTACAAGGCCGATTCTGATGGTCTTTGCCGAGCGGGCGGAAGCATCAATGCCTTGATAATAAATGTTATTCCATTCGATCAGTGTAGCGAACTCTTTCGACTCATGATCACCGGGAAGGTAGTTCTTCAGTACCTTTCTTACGTGAAAATCATTGGATAACTGGAAAGTTAAGGTAGGATCATACAATTCTTTAGCCTTTACTTTATCAATATATTGTCTTGGGCTTAACTTATCTGCATGTGGATGATATCCGGGGATCCGTCCACCGGCGATAATGCTTTTTAGGTTTAGGCTTTCACAAAGTTCTTTTCTGGCTTCATATAATCTTCGTCCTAAACGCAAGCCACGGAATTCTGGTGAAACAAAGATTTCAATCCCATATAAGGTATCCCCGTTTGCGTTATGAGTAGAGAAGGTATAATCGCCAGTAATCAACTGGTAAGTGTGTTTATCGCCATATTCATCGTAATTGACAATAATGGACAATGAGCAGGCTACTACTTTATCATCCACTGCAATGCACAGTTGGCCTTCTGGAAACAACTTCAATAATTTTGCTATCGTGGCTTTGCTCCAGATCTGACCGCCAAGCGTATCATATGCCGCCAGCATGGATTCTTTTAAATCGTCGTAATCTTTTAAAGTAAGTTTTCTGATCTCTACATTCATAATGGCGCAAATTTAGCTAATCTGACACAGAAAATAGGGTAACGATCGATTTTCTTAGAATAATCTTCCGGTTTGTCCGGGGAAATTTCTTTGCAGGTGTTTGTAGGCAGCTTCTGTCGCCTCCCGACCCCTCGATGTACGCATCAGAAATCCTTCCTGAATGAGAAAAGGTTCATATACTTCTTCAATTGTACCTTCATCTTCGCCAACGGCGGTGGCAATGGTCTTCAATCCAACCGGACCGCCCTTAAATTTATCGATGATGGTGGTCAAAATTTTATTGTCCATTTCGTCAAGCCCATGTTCATCTACATTTAGTGCTTTTAGGGCATAGCGCGCAATGTCGGTGTCAATTTCTCCGGTTCCCTTAATTTGGGCGAAATCCCGGGTTCGCCTTAACAAGGCGTTCGCAATACGTGGGGTACCGCGACTGCGACGTGCAATTTCATACGCTCCTTCATCGGTGATGGGCGTTTTTAGGATCTCAGAGGATCTCAGGACGATCGTTGTCAGCAGTTTCGCATCGTAATAAGCCAATCTGGAATTGATCCCAAACCTTGCTCTGAGTGGGGCGGTTAACAAACCAGAACGGGTGGTGGCGCCAACTAAGGTAAAGGGATTGAGACTGATTTGTACTGAGCGGGCGTTAGGGCCGCTCTCCAGCATAATGTCTATTTTGAAGTCCTCCATTGCTGAATACAAATATTCTTCAACTAAGGGGCTTAAACGGTGGATCTCATCAATAAACAGGATGTCACCTTCATCTAATCCAGTTAATAAGCCTGCAAGGTCACCCGGCTTATCCAAAACCGGCCCGGAAGTTACTTTTATGCCGACACCCATTTCATTGGCAATGATTAAGGAAAGTGTTGTCTTCCCTAGTCCCGGAGGACCGTGTAATAGCACATGATCCAAAGGTTCGCCACGTAATTTTGCCGCTTCTACGAAGATCTTTAGGTTTTCCATCACCTTTTCCTGTCCGGTAAAGTCATCGAACGCCTGGGGGCGCAATACTTTTTCAATATCGCGTTCAATGGGTGTCAAGCTTTCGGACGAGGGATCAAGATTTTCGTTCATTGTTCAAAAATACGCTTTAAAAATCAGATTTATAGAATGACTAGCTAAATTTGACAGCCACGGGAGCGTCTTTCTGGCCATTCGTATAGTCGTAAAAACCTTCGCCGGATTTGACGCCCTTCTTACCGGCGGTCACCATGTTTACCAGTAAAGGGCATGGCGCATATTTGGGATTTCCAAAGCCATCCTGCAATACCTTTAATATGGCCAGGCAAACATCCAGTCCGATGAAGTCGGCCAGTTGCAACGGACCCATAGGGTGGGCCATCCCCAGTTTCATCACAGTATCAATTTCTGCTACACCGGCTACGTTTTCATACAAGGTATAAATCGCCTCGTTGATCATGGGCATTAAGATTCTGTTGGCCACAAAACCGGGATAATCATTAACTTCTACCGGAACTTTTGCCAGTTTCCTGGAAAGTTCCATTATGGTTTCCGTTGTTGCATCGCTGGTTGTATAACCGCGAATCACTTCTACCAGTTTCATTACGGGCACCGGGTTCATGAAATGCATGCCGATCACTTTTTCTCTACGATTGGTTACTGCTGCGATCCTGGTGATCGATATTGAGGAGGTATTGCTTGCAAGGATTGCTTCCGGTTTAGCAAATGTATTGAGGTTCCGAAAAATTTTCAGTTTCAGCTCCAGATCTTCAGTTGCGGCCTCTATGACAAGATCAGCTTGTGCAACCCCGGCCTGCATGTCAGTGAAGCTGCTGATGTTGGCCAATGTGTCGGTCTTCTGCGCTTCAGTTAGTGTTCCTTTGCTCAGCTGACGATCTAGGTTCTTGCTAATGGTGTTTAGCGCCATTTCGAGGGCTTGCGCGTTGATGTCTATGAGGTTCACTCGGTAGCCAAATTGTGCGAAAGTGTGCGCTATACCGTTACCCATTGTGCCGGAGCCGATTACTGCGATGTTTTTCATTAGATTAGTTTTTATTTCTATGGTGCTAATCTATTTATAATCCATGAACCATCCACCAAATCGTATACAATTCTATCGTGCAACCTGCTTGCGCGTCCCTGCCAGAATTCCAAATGCGTTGGTTCGATCAGGTAGCCACCCCAGTGCGTTGGACAGGGAATTTCTTTTCCTTCATATAGTTGCGTTAGCGCTACTGCCTTTTTCTCAAGTGATTCGCGGCTATCGAGTACTTTACTTTGTGGGGATGCCAGCGCGCCAATCTGACTGCCTGCCGGTCGCGAATGAAAATAACTGGCAGAAGTTTCCGGATCAACCTTGCTAACCAAACCTTCAATTCGGACCTGTCGCTCTAATTCTGGCCAAAAGAAAACCAATGCTGCCTGTGGGTTTTCTTGAAGGTCCTGACCTTTCTTACTTTCATAGTTAGTATAAAATACGAATCCATTCTCGTCAAATCCTTTGAGTAATACGATCCGAGCAGAAGGCTTTCCATAGCGGTCGGCCGTAGCCAGTGTCATTACATTTGGTTCGTACAGTTTTGCCGCTACTGCTGCTGTGAACCATTTACCAAATTGCAAAATTGGATCATCGTCCACATCGTTCTCCGTAAGTTGAGCCGTACGATATTCCTGTCTTAAATCATGTAAAGAATTTTTGTTAAGATCCATATACAAAAATAGGTTTTAGTTTATTCAAATTTATCGTTAAATTTCCAGAATGATAAGCAGGCTACAACCTACATTGGGCAGGATACTTATTTCGGAACCGTTTTTAATGGATCCTAATTTTAGGCGCTCAGTAATTTTGATCACAGAACATCAGGAGGAGGGTACCGTTGGTTTCATTTTAAACCATTCCAGTACCTTACTGCTTAAAGATGTCATTCCTGAATTAGGGAGTGCAAATTTCCCGGTTTACCTGGGTGGACCGGTCGAAACCGATACGATACACTTTTTACACAGGTGTCCCGATTTGATTTCAGACGGGCAGGAGGTGGTGAAAGGAATTTATTGGGGTGGTAACTTTGAGAGCTTAAAAGTGTTGATTAATAACAACCAGATCAAAGAAGAAGACATTAAATTCTTTATCGGCTATTCTGGATGGTCAAATGAGCAGCTTAAAAAAGAAATGAAGGAAAACACCTGGATTGCTTCTGATGAATTTCGTGCTGATGTTGTATTTTCCAATAATGAAGAGAACCTGTGGCGTGAAGTGATCATCAACCTGGGGCCAAAATATGCACACATCAGCAATTTTCCCCAGGATCCGAATCTAAATTAGCACTGTCCTACATTCCGGCGGCGCTTTCTTCCACTTTTTTTCTCAGTTCATCTTTGTAAGCCTGCATTTTTTCCGCCAGAGTGGCGTCTGCAGTAGAAAGGATTTGGACTGCCAATAAGCCTGCGTTCTTCGCTGCATTTAAGGCAACAGTGGCAACAGGAATTCCATTCGGCATTTGTAGTATAGACAGAATAGAGTCCCAACCATCAATTGAATTGGAAGATTTAACTGGTACGCCGATTACTGGCAATACTGTAATGGAAGCAACCATTCCAGGCAGATGCGCTGCGCCACCTGCGCCGGCAATAATGACTTTTAGGCCCCTCGAGGCGGCATTCTTTGCATATTCGAACATTCGCTCTGGAGTACGGTGGGCCGATACTACAG
>JAPSHM010000284.1 GCA_031179845.1 Pedobacter sp. | reverse complement strand
ATACAGTTTTGGCTTAGACGTTACATTTTAAAGATAGAACAGATGAAAACAAATATATACTTATTGATGCTGGCCATTGTACTGGCAACTTTTTCACCATCCTGCAAAAAAGGTTATCTGGACAAGAGCCCTTTGGCAGGCCCTTCAGATGATACCTTTTTCGCCAATCAGGAGGAACTCCTACTTGCCGTTAATGGCCTGTATAAATATGCAAGTTATCCGGCAATCGACGGCATGCCGCTCAACCTAACGATAGACGATGGAACAGATATCGGCTGGGACCGCAACAACAGCCCCCTGCAAAGTATTGGCAAGGGGAATCAGGATAGTAGAAATGGTTACGCAACTGAAATATGGGAAGAAGCCTACAAGGTGATCGCAAAATGCAATTACATTTTAGACAATCTTCACAAAGTGAAGGACAAAACTACTCCGGCGGTGTTCGACCGTTCAAAGGCTGAAGCCCGTTTCATCCGCGCTTATACCTATCAGTACCTGATCGATTGCTTCGGCGGTGTTCCTTTGGTTACTAAAGTGCTGACCCTGGAAGAGGCCCAGATCGCTAAGACAGAGAAAGCCGAATTGGCAGATTTTGTGATGAAAGAACTGACCGAAGCTGCTCCGGATCTAGCCCTCAGCTATACCGGCGCTGATGTAGGCCGCGCTACAAGAGGGGCCGCACTATCCATTAAGGCCCGTACTGCACTGAACAATGGCAGGTGGCAGGATGCAGCCGATGCCGCCAAGGCAGTGATGGACCTCAATCTGTATACTTTACATCATAATTTCGGAGCATTGTTTAGTTACGCAGGAGAAGGTTCTAACGAGATCATCTGGGCATTTCAATATCTCCGCGCTTCAAAAACGAAGACTCACGCGACACCAACAGCGCTTCTATCCCGGAACGGACAAGGTTTTTCCAATAAAGTGCCGTCCCAATCCCTTGTAGATGCCTATCCATGTATCGATGGACTGAATATAGATGAATCGCCGCTTTTTAACCCACAGGATCCGTACAGGAACCGGGATCCCAGGCTTAGCTTTACCATTGCCCTGCCTGGATCGGTCTTCTTCAATTACCAATTCGAGACGCATAGGGACAGTTTGTTTTGCTGGAATTACAACACCACGCCCGCAATACGGGTTGAAAATCAGGAGGCCAGAAATGCTTTTGCCACTTTTACTGGCTATTGCTGGAGAAAATACATCGACCTGGCAGATAAGCCCGACCGTTCAAATTCGGAACTAAACGTTATCCAGATCCGGTACGCAGAAATTTTGCTGATCTATGCTGAGGCGAAGAACGAACTCAACCAATTGGATCAGTCCGCGTATGATGCAATCAACCTGGTGAGAACCCGGCCAAGCGTAAATATGCCGGCAGTTGCGACCGGAAAATCACCGCAGGAATTTAGAAGTTTAGTTCGCAAGGAGCGGCTTTATGAACTGGCAATGGAAGGATTCAGGCAGACAGACCTGCGCAGATGGAATATTGCAGAAAAAGCGATGACCGGGAATTTCTATGGAAGGGTTCAACGGGGTCTGCTTGCTGCTGCACCACAAATAGACGAGAATGGCCTCGCCGATTATTCGACTGTCCCGAACCGTGCAGATCTAAGGGTGATAGAAATTCGCAGTTTCAATAAAGACAGGGACTACCTGTGGCCGATCCCAAATATAGAGGTGGTCACCAATCGTAAATTAATCCAGAATCCTAATTATTAATTATGAAAAATATCTTTCTATTCCTACTGGGAACGATCCTGTGCGTCTCAGCACTTCAGTCCTCATTCGCGCAGACGCCTGCTCAAAAGACGTACGATATCTGTATCTATGGCGGAACTTCATCTGGCGTCATTGCTGCTTACACTGCTGCAAAGTTAGGCAAAACGGTATTGCTCATTGAGCCAGGGAGACACCTTGGTGGCATGAGTTCCGGCGGTCTTGGGCTAACTGACATCGGAAACAAATATGCGATCAGCGGCCTGGCACTTGATTTTTATAGGCGAATTGGCCGGCATTACGGGAAGTTTGAGCAATGGGTTTTTGAGCCCCATGTTGCCGAAAATCTATTCAAAGATTACATCCAAAGGGCGAAGGTGGAAGTAAAGTACGAAAATAGGCTGACCGGAGTTTCAAAAAAAGGAAACCTGATCACTGGAATAACGCTGGAAAACACTTCGAAAAAGACGGCTGATCAGCGTATAAAAGCTAAAATGTTTATTGATTGCTCCTACGAAGGCGATCTGATGGCAAAAGCAGGCGTTTCATATACAGTGGGCCGGGAAGCAAATGATTTATACAAAGAGACTTTCAATGGCGTTCAGTTAATGGATGGACACCAGTTGCCAAACGGTATCGATCCATATAAAGTGGCGGGTGACCCATCCAGCGGTCTGCTTTGGGGAATTAGTCCTGGAACCTTAGAAAACGACGGGACAGGAGATAAGAAAGTTCAGGCTTATAATTTTCGCATCTGTCTAACCAATAATAAGGCAAACCAGGTACCGATCACCAAGCCAGAAAACTATCAACCTGAGCGTTATGAACTGCTCATCAGACAAATGGAAAAGCGACCATGGAAATCATTACAAGATGGTTTTATTTGGAGTGGAATGCCAAACGGAAAAACCGATATCAACAACAGGAATGGCTTTTCAACTGATATGATCGGTATGAATTGGGACTATCCGGATGCGGATTATAAAAGGAGGGCAGAGATCTGGAAGGCGCATACAGATTACACAAAAGGTTTGCTTTATTTTGTCGGCAATGATCCCCGTGTCCCTGCGCACATCCGGACAGAATTGAATCGATGGGGATATCCGAAAGACGAGTATACAGATATGGGGAATTGGTCGCACCAGCTGTATGTCCGGGAAGCCAGAAGAATGGTAGGGGAATTGGTCATGACGCAACACCATTGCCAGGGAAAGGAAGTCGTTACCGATGGGGTGGGAACTGCTGCTTATACCATGGACTCACATAATTGCGACAGGCTCGTGGTGAATGGAATGGTTAAAAATGAAGGGAATGTAGAAGAAGGTGGCTTTGGTCCGTATCCGATTTCCTATCGTTCCATCATCCCACAGCGCAGCGAAGTGGGAAATCTTTTGGTGCCGGTGTGCCTTTCTGCGAGTCATATTGCCTATGGTTCAATTCGTATGGAACCAGTTTTTATGGTGTTGGGCCAATCTGCCGCGGTCGCCGCCGTACTCGCAATAGATCGAAAGCAAACTGTTCATCAGGTAGATGTGGCGACCCTACAGGCGAAGCTAAAAGAGGACCCGCTGATGGATGGTAGTTCACCGGAAATAGTGGTCGACAACAATGACTTACTGAAAGTTGAAAAAAACGGCGACTGGACTGTTCATCAATCTGGTGGATATGGCCCCAACTATTTTGTCTCCGATCCCAAATCAACAGCGCCATCGTCAATCAGATACAAGCCGGAAATTCCGAAAAAAGGAAATTATGCATTGTATATCTATTATCCGAAGTTGAGAAATGCTAATCCAGAAACCAGGGTGAAGGTTTACGATGGAAATCAAGTAAAGGAGATCGTAATTAAAGATGCTGACATCATGGTCGTTGGACAAACCTCAGGTGAATGGGTAAGCCTTGGAAATTTTGCACTGAATGCAGGGAATAAAGTATATGTTGAAATCAAAGTAGAGGCCGCAGCTGCCGGGGTTACTGCTGATGCTCTTCTGCTTGTTCCTCAAAGTTAAAGGAGTGTATCTTCTTGTTTACAAAATAGATATTGGAAGCAATTTGTGTATACTTGATTACACACAAATGTAAACCTTTATGAAAAAATTATTTCTAATGGTCATGGCTTGCTATGGTCTGACCGCCCGTGCCCAGGTGCACGATTCCAAAAATTTTGTTTACCTCTTTTCCGATTCCGTAATTCATGGGGAAAGTGTTAGAATGGCACCTGATTTTTCCGGCTACTGGCAGTTGCGGGTTGATTCCCGGCGATTGCCCCTGGAAAGTGTTAAATTTTTTAGTAACGATGAGGGTTTTTTTGCGAATACGCGAAGGCTAGGCTTAGGAAACAATATCATCGCTGAACGTGTCGTTGAAGGTAAAGTCAATCTATTTCGGGAAATAACCTATAATGCATTGCATTATAGTGAATTCAGAGACTATTCAGCAATCAGAAGTTCGCCTATGACAGGACAAACTTATTATAACAAAGGATTTGATAACTTGAAAAGAACAAATTACAGGAACCTCAATGTAGACCTTGCCGACAATGTTAAGAGCATGGATCTGCTTCAAGCTTATCGAAAAAAACGGAGTACTGGTACAAAGTTATACGTGGTAGCCGGAGTATTGGCGACAATTGGGTCTGCTTTCATTTTGACAGACCCCATCAGCGATGGATATAAAAACTTTACCATTGGGTCCATACTACTAGGCAGTAGTATGGGCTCGGCCGTTGCCGGATACTTTATAGGCGAATCTGCTTCCAGTCGTCTGGAAGACGCAGTAGATGCTTACAACAGATAAGTAGCTGAAGGTAATTGAAGCAGAGGTTAGCGTTTTAGTTGATTAAAAAAATATAGAACAAGATACTAATCCTTTAAAACAGGCGTATAATATATTGAGAGCGTTAATTTAGATGAGCGGGGAAGGATCGGTAGGGTTCTTCCCCGCTTTTTTTGTCTAAGTCTACAACTGAACCCCAAAAAGCATATACAATTAAACTCCAGAAAGCTTATCGATTGCTTGTTCCACAGATCCTAGAAAGTTTACTTGTCGGCCCTTGTTGCTTTCATAGATAAAATCTGTGATGCTTTTACTGGTGTATTTACTAAAATCACCTATAATTGCTACTTGGACACGGTAGTTTGAAAACTTTTGAAGGATTTCTCCGGCAAGCCCGGTCTTGAGGTCAAAAAACTCAGGCGTAATGTTTTTTTCCCAGATGATCATTTTGTCAACGTCCTGGTAATAGCAATCTACCAACAACTGTAATCCATCCTCCGCATTACTGATTAACATTTTTTCAGCAGTAAGTTCAGCTATCCTCGTCGCTCCACGTTCGTGTATTTCTGTTCTCATTTTGGCAATTTACAAAAAAGAGTCATCTTAATTTCGATAAAAGAAAAAAGGGTGCTGCCAATGGCAAACACCCTCTTTTCAATAATATTTCTTTTTCTACCAGAACTTCACATAAAGTGCTGCGATGATCAGAAGTGTCAATACAATAAGTATGATGGTTGATGGCTGTAGTTTA
>JAPSHM010000283.1 GCA_031179845.1 Pedobacter sp. | reverse complement strand
ACGGAATCGGTACATTAGCGAATGCGTTTTCGCCCAATGGAGATGGGGTTAATGACCAATGGGTAATATCAGGTATAGCTAGCTATCCGGAGGCAACAGTGGCTGTTTTTAACCGCTATGGGAATAAAGTATTTGATTCTACAGGGTATAAAACACCATTTAATGGCCGGTTGAACGGTACCGAATTACCAGTAGGTACATACTACTATATTATCGACCTAAAAAGAGGTTGCGGTTTGCAAAAGGGGAGTTTATTCCTTATACGTTAAGCCTTATTACAATTTTGTAATTTTCTCCTACTTCAACGCAGAATTTATTACCGAGAAACGGTCTGGTTAAACAAAAAGAATTACAAAGTCTGTCTGGCGGGGTGCTGTGGTTTTTAGCGAGAACTCAAACCCGTGATTTAATAAGATCTCTCTTACCAGCGTAAGTCCGATTCCCTGGCCATCCTTTTTCGTACTGAAGAAAGGGCTAAAAAGCTGATCGCTTAATTCAGCTGAAATCCCTGTCCCGTTATCAGAAATGGTCATTTTTTTTAACTTGGTATCTAAACTAAATCGCACACTGCCCTTGTCGTCAATGGCTTCTATGGCATTTTTAACAATATTGATTAATGCCTGTTCCATTTGCTGTAGGTCGGCCTTGATATGAAATGGTTCGGCAGGCAGGTCAAAATTAAAACGAATATCCTGTTGCTGAGCCCTGACTTCCATAAAAGATGAAACTGAATGAACGAGCGCGACCAGATCGACCTGAAGTTTATTGACAGGAGTCAGCTTTACAAGATCTGCAAAATTTCGCATGAATAAATTTAGATTCTGGTTTCTGGCCACAGCTACCTGCATCGCATTTCTTAAGGACGACCGCTCATCTGAGACCCAAAGATCTTTGGAGTCTAATGCCGTATTGATGATTGAATTAACCGGCCCTACAGTGTTATTTACTTCGTGAGCCATCATTCTGATGACTTTGCCATAGGCATTTTTTTCTGCCTCAAAAATTTCTGAGGTGACCTCTTCTATCATTACAAACACACGGGCGAAGCCGCGGTCTATAAAGTGGGCTTTCTGAATTTTGTAGGTATTCATACCTCCTAATTTTACGGTTTTAGCTTCTCCCGGTTTAAGCGGTGCCAACTGCGTCAGCAAGCCTTCAGGTCTTGTACCCAATATCTCTGCAGCCTTTGGGTTGATCTGCCTGATCTGATGATCGTAGTCCAATATAATAATGCCGGTAGGGGATGTCCTGATCAGTTTTTCCAGAAAAAAGTGCTGTTCCTCCTGCCGGGTCCTTTCGGCTCTTAAGGAATCCATCATTTGGTTGTACACCTCGATCAGTTGATCCATCTCACTTTTCCCTGTTGGTAAGAACTTAACGCTGAAATCCTGGTCTTTAATGGCATTGATTCCATCGCGAAGATAGATTAAGGGCCGGATAAGCTGTTTATACAGGGCAATTGAAATGAATATAGAGACAATTACCAACGCCTCCGAGATGATAAAAATGATTTTATGCTGTGCTAAAATGAGATAGCTGAGCCCTAAAATAACAAGATGAATGATAACAACATAAAGGATATACTTTGCTTTTAACGTCATTAGATTAATCCTCAGCTTCGTTAAATGGTATTTGGTATTTTTCCAGTCTGCGATATAAAGCATTTCTTGTAATTCCAAGAGAGGCCGCAGCCTTAGTGATCCTATTTTGATGAAAGTTCATGGCTCTTTTTACCATTTCAATTTCCATCTGCTCGAGCGTAATGCTACCCACACCCGGCAACTGGAGATCAGCTTTTTTTGCAGGAGACGATTCTAACTGTGTTTTGAAATCATCAATACCCAGTTCGTTATTCCTGCTAACTAAAATCGTCCTTTCCACCAGGTTTTTAAGTTGCCTGATGTTTCCGGGAAGTTCAAGCTGCTGAAGCCACCGCATTGCAGTTGACGATACCGACAGTAAAGGCCGGTTATAGATCTCTTTCAAGTTGTCGATAAAGTAATTGACCAGCAGCGGTATATCATCAGACCGTTCACGTAAAGGAGGTAAATTAATGGTGATGAGGTTGATGCGGTACAAAAGATCTTCCCTGAAAGTGCCCGCACCGACCATTTCACGTAAATCTTTATTTGTTGCGCACACCACCCTCACATCCACTATTTTGCTTCTACTGCTGCCCAATACCTCGTAGGTTCGGTCCTGCAGTACTCTTAGTAGCTTCACCTGGCTACCCGCTTCCAGCTCTCCGATTTCATCTAAAAAAATAGTTCCCTTATTTGACATATCAAAGCGGCCAACCCTGTCAAAGCGCGCATCGGTAAAGGCACCTCGCACATGGCCAAACATTTCACTTTCAAACAGGGAAGAAGAGATGCCACCAAGGTTAACCTTAACAAAAGGTTTATTCCGCCTTAAACTATTCTCATGGAGCGCTTCGGCAATCAGTTCCTTTCCCGTACCGCTTTCACCCAAAATCAATACAGATGCATCTGTTGTAGCAACTTGTCCCACAGTCTCAAGAATAGAAAGCATCTCCGGATTTTGAGTAATGATCTGCTTAAAGTTGTATTGCTTGTCCAGGCGTTTCCTACTGCTGTTCTTTACTTTAGCAACATTCAACTCAAGTAAGGTGCTAACCGATTGCAATACATGCTCATTGTTCCATGGTTTATTTATAAAATCATTTGCGCCCAGTTTCATTCCCTGAACAGCAAGCTGGATGCTGGCCCAGCCGGTGATCAGCACCACAGGAACTTTCGAACTGATCGCCCTGATTTTTTTAAGCAATTCCATTCCTTCATCACCGGAGGTGTCATTGGAAAAGTTAAGATCAAGAAGAATCAGATCCGGGATCTGCTTAATGATCCTGCTTAAAGCGTCGGCTGCGTTAGCTGCCTCCTGAACTTTATGACCAGCATTTTCCAGCAGGAGCGCCAGGGAAATTCTTACCGCAATATCGTCATCTACAATGAGTATCATATAAAAGGTTAATATAGTGATTATTCTTCATGCAAGGCAACTGCCGGGCGAATCGCAGCGGCCTGTTTTCCCGGGTATAGCGAACAAAGGATAACCAACAAATAGATAAAAATAACAGATAGCAACAAGGCGATGAGGTAAACACTTGCTGCTATATTAAACACATTTAACAAAGGGAACTGTATGGCGAAAAAAGAGCCTGTAAGAATGGATATGGTGGCCAGCATGAGCGATTCAGTTACCAGCTGAAAAGACACAGAGCCGCGGGTAGCGCCAATGGCTCTTCGCAAACCGATTTCTCCCCGGCGCTGATTAATGTTATACCAGAGTACACCGAATAGTCCAAGTGCCACATTAATGATCAAAAACCCGGCTATAGTAGTACAAATGACCATGGGAATAATCGTATCTTCATTCTTCGCTTTACGGTTTTCCGACATATGCTGGATCTGAGTGTTTGAATTTCTGATTGTTCTTGCAAGCAGTTTACTCAGGCGACTTTCAAACGCGGCATCCGCAGCGGGACTTACCTTAAGTAAAATTCGTTCTGTTGTTCTCAAACTACCGGTATCCAGCTTTTTATAAAAACTTTTGCCAGCAGACTTGAAGTCTCCATCGGCCTTTACATCCGCTACAACACCGATCACCTTCCACGTTTCTTTTCCAACGAAAACCCCGACAGACATTCCTAACGCTGTTGAATCACCAAACAACGTTTTTCTTAATGTCTCATTAATCACCACGCTCTTTGGATCGATGGTTTCCTTGGTAAACCATTCTCCTTCAAGAAGGGTCATGCCCAGTACTTTGGTGTAATCATCTTCTGCCATATAGAAGTTGATTCGGTCTATGTTCCTGCCTTTATAAGTAAACGAAGTTGAAGAGTGGGTATCGGAATACGGGAAATTTGTGCTGCTGAAGCTTAGTTCCTCTATCTCTGGCAAAGCTTTTAGACTGCGCCTTATATTTTCATAGAACATCGTTACGGAATCCATAGTGCCGATCTTTGTGTTCCTGCTAAAGGATACAGACCAGACCCTTTCAGATTCAAAACCATTAGGTTTGATATAATTTAAATAGTAGAAGGTTAATAGGGAGAACACTGCAAAAATGACCAAAAAGGACACCAGTATTTCCGACAGGAATAAGAAATTTTGCTTTCTTTTGTTCCAGACCAATTTAAATAAGTGTTTAAACATGATAATATCTTTGAATAATGGTTGTTTATTGGGCTTTTAAGGCATTAACTACATTCAGTTTCGACATTCTCCAGGCAGGGTACACCCCAGATAGCAACCCGAAAAGCAGACAGATGAGCAGACCAAATAACAACACGGTGGGGTTTAAGGTTAAATTCAGGTTGGGTATAATATCCGACCGGTTGAAAAGGACGATGCAACCAAGGGAAAGAAACACGCCTATAATTCCACCAAGAAGCGTCAGAATAACGTTCTCTACTAGGAATTGATAAACTAGCGTTCTCGATGACGCACCGAATGCTTTACGCACACCAATTTCTGACGACCGCTCCATAATTCGCGTTATATTAATGTTGACCAGGTTGATGGTTGGCAAGAGTAGAAATAATAAAACAAATAGACTGACAATACTGATCGCTGTTGCTATGCCTGCATCATCATCATTCCCAAATAGTTTTCTTGACACCGCTTCAAGTGCCGAGTCTGCATGGGCGTAAAGTTTGTCATAGTCTCTATTGTTGAGGGGGATCTTTGCAATCATTTGTTCGAACTCTGCCTTCATTTCAGGAACAGCATCTTCCGATTTAGCCAATAAGACAGCACCAAAGCTTCCCATTAAGCCTAACTCCTTATAGTTTCGGTTTGTAACGGTATAAGGCAAATACAGATCCCCGTAGAAATTGCGCATGCTTCGGGGCAGATCTCTTACCACACCGATTACCCGGTAGTTCATCTCGTCTACTTCAATCGTTTTTCCTACTGCAGAAGCAACATCACCAAAGTAGTTCTTTTTAGTACTTTCAGAAATTACACCAACATGTTCAGCGTTATCAATCTGTTGTTTGGTATAGGGTTTGCCCTCTAAAAATTCGTACTCCGCAATATCCCAATAATTGGCATCGGTATATTTAAATTCTATAACCAGCTTTTTGTTATTGACATAGACATTTGCCGGAGTCGAAAATGTGAAAATCCCCATCTTCTCGGAGGTTTTTAGTTTGGAAATATAGTGATCTAACAGGTGAAAAGACGCAGCGCTGCTATTGTACGAACCTTCTTTCGAATTCGCCATGGCAACGCCGGTGATGTAGAGCGATCTGTTTCTTTTGT
>JAPSHM010000042.1 GCA_031179845.1 Pedobacter sp. | reverse complement strand
AGATGACAATTGAGCAAATGGTATTGTAATTGCTGTGCAATAAGTAGAACAGTGCTGTAATATTCACAATTCTTACCCATCTAAACTTAAATTTAAAAATAACAAAATGGGAATTATAAAATTCATATTAATCACTCTATTAATTATTTATATAGTCAGGATCATCCTTCGTTTGGTGTTTCCATTGATATTGAAGAGCATGCTTTCTAAGGTTCAGCAACAAGGTGCAGGCGAACCACAGGAGCGCAGTAAAAAGGCTGAAGGCTCAATCTCAATTGATTACATGCCTCCAAGTCCTCAAAACAGGAAGTCTGATAAGCTAGGGGATTTCGTTGATTATGAGGAGCTGAAATAACCTCGTCTTTCAAGCACTTCAAAGTTTTCAAAAAAATATCCATATATGGATAAAAATAAATCATTTTAATTAAGTTTGGCGTTAGTTTAATCTTAAACCAACCTTAATGAATAACTGGTTAAAAGCAAATGGCATTCACCTGGCCATAATTGGATTTTTTGTAATCATCTGTTTCGTGTATTTCAGTCCTGTTTTACAGGGCAAAGCTCCGGCACAAAGTGATGTCTTGCAAGCGAAAGCGATGCAGAAGGAGATCATGGAGTATAAGGAAAAAGATGGGAAAGGTCCGTTGTGGACCAACCAGATGTTCGGTGGTATGCCTGCGTACCAGATATGGGCACAGTATGCTTATAATGGGGCTTCTTATGGTATTCAACTTATTGTACACGCATTACCCAGCCCTATCGGAACAGTTCTGCTGCTATTAACAGGCACTTATTTCCTGTTCATCGTATTACGCGTCAACCCCTGGCTGGCTGCTGCGGGCGCCATAGCATTTTCTTTTACTACTTATAATTTTGTGTTGATTGCTGCGGGGCACAATAGTAAGGTGCTCGCAATTGGGTTCTTTGCGCCAATCATTGCTGGATTTATATTGACCCTTCGTGGACGGTATTTGTTAGGCGGATCAATAACAGCATTGTTTCTCGCTTTACTAATTAGGGCCAACCATATTCAGATGGCTTATTACCTCTTTCTCGCAATGGTTATCTATGTGGGCGTTGAGATCTACCAGGCCTATAAAGCTAGGACTTTACCGGCACTTGGAAAGGCACTGGGGACTTTATTTGCTGCACTTTTACTGGCCGTAATGGTCAATGCAGGGGTGTTGTGGACCACGGCAGAATATGCACAGGAGACTATCCGCGGAAAGGATAATTTGACCAGCGCAGCAACAGAAGGCGGCGATAACAATGCAAAAGCAAAGGAATATGCTTACGGCTGGAGCCAGGGTATTGGCGAAAGCTTTACTTTCTTGATACCTGATCTATATGGCGGGGCAACCGGAATCAATGAGTTGGTAAAGCCTGAAAGCAATTTATACAAAGCTGTTTCGGAAGTTACAGGAGGGGATCCTAACCAAACGATACAGGTGATTCAGCAGTTGGGGCAAACCCTTAACATGCAACAATATTGGGGTGAAAAACCTTTCACCTCTGGAGGATATTATTTTGGTGCGATTATTTGTTTTCTATTTGTATTCGGACTTTTCATTGTAAGAAGTCACCTAAAGTGGTGGATTCTGGCAACCAGTATCTTGTTTGTCTTATTGTCCTTCGGTAGGCATTTCCCATTGATCTCAGATCTGTTTTTTGATTATTTTCCATTGTATAGTAAGTTCAGAGCGGTTGAATCTATTCTGGCCGTGGTTGGCTTACTGGTGCCTATACTTGCCATACTTGCCATCAAGGAAGCTCAGGAGGGGAATACAGATCCGAAAGTCCTGGTGAAAAAGTTAAAATGGTCGGCTGGTATTACCGGAGGCTTCGCGTTGATCGTCGCCATCATGCCCACGTTGTTTTTCAGCTTTACCACAGCAAATCACCAGGATGCAGTGCAGGCGCTAACACAAAGCCTGCAAAATAATGCGGCACTTGCCAACAAGATTGCCAATGCACTGGTGGAGGACCGGATCTCAATTGCCCGGGCGGACGCCATCAGGACTGTTATTTTCATCGCTATTGGGTTCGCTTTGGTTTACGCTTTCCTGATGAAAAAAATCAGCACACAGCTGGCGTTTGGACTTCTTGCATTCGCTGTTTTAATTGACATGTGGCAAGTAGATCGCCGATATTTAAATAATTCCAACTTTTCAAGCAAAAGCGATCTGAGCAATCATTTCCAGCCAAGGGATGTAGATAATTTTATACTCGCCGACAAAGACCCGAACTTTAGGGTGTTTGATCTGTCTATATCCACCTTTCAGGATGCAAGCACGTCACAATTCCACAAAACAATTGGCGGGTATCATGCAGCTAAATTAAAGCGCTACCAGGAGTTAATTGAAAAGCAATTTGCCAAGAGCATCAACCAGGATGTTCTGGATATGCTCAATACAAAATACATCATTACCCAGGATCAACAGACCGGCTCGTACAAAATGGAGCGGAACAATACGGCGGCTGGACATGCCTGGATTGTGCCACGCGTTCAATTCGCGAAAGATGCAGATCAGGAAATGATGGCAATCAATAGCTTTGATCCCAAAAAGGAGGCAATTGTTGATGTGAAATTTAAGCACTTGATTGATGAAAAACGATTGGGACCTGGTACAGGTGCAATGATCAAGCTGGAAAGTTATCATCCGGATCATCTGGTCTATTCGTACAGCGCAGCAACAGACGTAATTGCAGTGTTTTCAGAGATCTACTATGATAAGGGCTGGAACATGTACATCGATGGCGTAAAAAAGCCTTATTTCAGAGCAAACTACGTATTACGTGCAGCACAGCTCGAAGCTGGCAATCATAAAGTAGAATTTAAATTTGAACCGGTCTCCTACTATATGGGGGAAAAGATCTCACTTGCCGGATCACTTCTATTGCTTGCAGGTTTAAGCTTCGCGCTTTACTCAGAAAATAAGAAAAAGAAGGTCCCCTAGGCGAATTTTTTCGATTTCCATAAAACAACTCAGGCCGTTTCCTTTATTGGTAACGGCCTTTATATTAATGTTATGTTAATGATCCGATAATCTGGCAGTTGCATATTTGTAGAATAAACTCATATCCTATGCCGGAATTGTTTTTTATAGCGTGCCTGATCGTAATTTTAGTATTCTTTTTCGGTCCGTTCGAATTAACAATGGATGAAGACGATGTCTAAAAGAGAAATTGATATAGCCGTAATATCTGATGTGCATCTAGGCACATACGGCTGCCATGCCAAAGAATTATTAAAATACCTTAAAAGTATTAAGCCAAAAGTACTCATCCTAAACGGAGATATCATTGATGTCTGGCAGTTTAGCAAACGATACTGGCCGGAAACCCACATGAAAGTGGTGAGAAAGCTGATGAAGTTTGTGGTTGAGGGTGTTCCTGTTTATTATCTGACTGGTAACCATGATGAATTGTTAAGGAAATTTGCAGACATGCAAATCGGGGGATTCCATTTGCAAAATAAGCTGGTTTTGGAACTGGATGGCAAAAAAGCGTGGTTCTTTCACGGTGATATATTTGATGTGACCATGCAACATTCGAAATGGCTTGCAAAGCTCGGTGCTGTTGGTTACGATTCATTAATCTTGATCAATAGTTTTGTAAACTGGTTTCTGGTACTTATCGGGCGGGAAAAAATGAGTTTCTCAAAGCGAATCAAGGCAAAGTTCAAAGACGCCATAAAATTCATTAATGGGTTTGAACAGACTGCAGCGGAACTCGCTGCGGAGAACGGATACGAATACGTAGTTTGCGGGCATATTCATCAGCCTGAAATGAGAACTATTGACACGGAAAACGGATCAGTAACTTATTTGAACAGCGGAGATTGGGTAGAAAACCTTACTGCTTTGGAATACTATGATAAGTCATGGAAAATGTTCAAATATGAACATAAAAATTTCCAAAAGGATGAGATTGAAGAAGGTGAAATGTCGGATGGTGAAGACTTGCATAGCAAACTTGATATCAATATTCTGCTTAAAAAGATCAAACTAGAAATTGCCTAAAGCATAAAAATTACAGATATTCGGGGCGGATGAAAATACTTTATGCTATTCAGGGTACTGGTAATGGCCATGTTAGCCGGGCGAGGGAGATTGTCCCTCTGTTACAACAATATGGTGATGTCGATTTACTGATCAGCGGGACACAAGCAGATGTGAAGCTAACGCAGGAAATAAAGCATCAGCTGCATGGTTTTAGTTTCATCTTTGGCAAGAAAGGCGGGGTAAACCATTATGAAACCTGGAAAACGATGGATCTTCCTCGTTTTGTGAAAGACACGCGCAACCTGCCGCTCGAAGATTACAACTTAATTCTTAACGATTTTGAACCTGTAACGGCCTGGGCCTGCAGAACCAGGGGGATAGAAAGTGTTGCATTGAGCCATCAGGCTTCTTTTCAATCCGCGAAAGTTCCAAAGCCAAGGAGTATAGACTGGGCCCAACTGGTCTTGAAGTATTACGCTCCGGCGACACATTATGTAGGTTTTCATTTTGACAGATATGACGATTTTATTCATACTCCCGTAATTCGAGCAGAAATTCGGAACATGCAAGTGAGTAACCTGGGCCATTATAGTGTGTATCTGCCTGCAATCGATGACCGGTACCTGGTTCCTATACTTAAGCAAATTCCAAATGTACCTTGGGAGATTTTTTCAAAGCATTGCAAGACTTCCTATGTAGATGGAAACGTACTTGTCCGGCCTGTAAATAACGAGCAATTTAACATCAGCCTGGCTTCATGTGAAGGGCTTTTTACTGGTGGAGGTTTTGAAGGTCCGGCAGAAGCACTTTTTTTGGGCAAAAAATTGTTGGTTGCGCCCATGAAATTCCAATATGAACAGCAGTGTAATGCTTTTGCGTTAAAACAATTTGGTATTCCTGTAGTTTGGGGGAGCAATTTAAACTGGCTGCCAGTGATCAGGAACTGGGTAAACAGCCCCCAGGAGCACCAGTTTTATTTCCCAGATGAGACGGCGACCGTAATTGAGAAAGTTGTGAAGCAGTTTGCCAGATAAATTGCTTTACTTTGCTTGAGTAAAGAGGCATGATTAATCAATTTAGAACATTAAACCCGATCAACCTGCTCATCCTGTTCGCATATACTTTTTTTATGCGCATGGCGATTTTCGCAGACCTTCCTGCACAGCTCAATTTTGAGTTTTTAGAATCATACACCAAGTTTTTTATTCAGCTGCCGTTACAGGATTTATTTTCCCCTGCAAGTAATGTTTTCTTTGCCGGCTTGCTGATCTATGTGCAGGCAGTGCTGTTCAACCGGGTGATAAATAATCATGGGCTACTAAATAAGCCAGGCTTTCTGCCGGCGCTGATGTATGTTACCGGAGCAAGCCTGTTTATGCCATTCCTAGTACTAAGCCCTACTTTGGTCTGTAATTTTCTACTGATCTGGATGATGGACAAATTCCTGAAAATTGGAAAATCTCCTAATGCAGTAATGATCATGTTTGATATCGGTATGATCATCGCCCTTGGAACTTTGATCTATTTCCCATTTATTGTGATGCTGGTCATGATCTGGCTTGCATTACTTCTTTACCGGTCATTCAACTGGCGGGAGTGGGTCTCCGGACTGGTTGGCTTCCTGATCATTTTTTTCTTTGTTGGGGTGTTCTACTACTGGAATGACAGTCTCTCCATTTTCTACAAGATTTGGTTGCCTTTAGCAAATAAGTTTCCTTCCGTTTTCAAAATCAATTATAACGATTACCTCGTATTGGTACCTGTTCTGGTTATGATGATATTGGCGGCGATACAGTTACGTGAAAATTTCTTCAGAAGTTTCATAAGCACGAGAAAGGCGTTCCAAATGCTGTTTTTCATGTTTATAGTCAGCATTTTAAGCTTTTATACCAAGCCAGATTTCAGGCTCTATCATTTTTTACTGTGCGTGCCGCCAGGAGCCGTTTTATTGGCATACTATTTCTCTAATGCAAAAAAGAGATGGTTTTATGAAAGCTTATTCCTCATCCTAATTTTCGCCATGCAGTACTTTTTGTTTGTTTAACTTTTTTTAACAATTTGAAACCTTGAAAGTAGCTAAAGATTGATAGCTTTGTGCAATGAAGTTTCGAGTTGCGCATGCATAATCTGGTCATTGATATCGGTAATACAAATAGTAAGCTGGCTGTTTTTGACGGAAAAACTTTAGTGAATTTCCAGATTTTGAAAGATATTGTGCCTGCTGATCTAAATGACATCATCAAACGTTATGCAGTCAGTTCTTCATCTGTTTCAAGTGTGAGCGAGGATTCAGAGGAGGTAATTGAAGCTTTGAAGTCGAGCACAAATTACATTCCTTTCTCTACCAGTGTCAATACCGGTATAAAGAATCATTACGAGACACTTGAGACTTTAGGGCTGGACCGTTGGGCTAAAGTAATTGCGGCAAATAGCTATTATCGTGGGAAAAGTTGTCTGATGATCGATGCCGGAACCTGTATCACCTATGACCTGCTGAATAGCGATAGTGAGTATCATGGTGGAAGTATCAGTCCCGGTATTGATATGCGGTTTAAAGCACTCCATTTGTTCACAGGGCGTTTGCCCATGGTAGATTACAATAATGAAGCGGAAATACCTAAAGGTACCAATACCAGTTCCGCTATAAAAAATGGGGTTTTACAAGGAGTAATTAACGAAGTTGAGGGGTTTATCTCCGCATATAATAAAGAAAATAAGGGTCTGACGGTATTGTTAACGGGTGGCAGTGCGTCTTTTTTGCTAGAACAATTAAAAAACAGCATCTTTGCGCCTCAAATTATACACGATCCGTATTTAGTGTTAAAAGGATTAAATGAAGTTATTGCATTTGAATATGTACAAAAGAATTAATTATATAGTAGCGATTATGATTTTGCTAACTAGTGCTTCTGTTAAGGCACAGGTTACCTCACAGTCACCATATTCAAGATATGGTCTTGGAAATGTTAAAGGGTTGTTACTTCCTCAGTTTCGGGCTATGGGTGGAATTTCTACTGCCGTTTATAAGCCTAATAATTACTACAGTAACATCAACATGCAGAATCCTGCATCTTATTCAGGCATTACGCTGACTACGATTGATATAGGAATGAGTGGGGAATTTAAAGAACTTAAGAAAGGAAGTCTAAGCGAAGGCAGCTTCAATTCTACCCTTAGCCATATTGCACTAGCTTTTCCAATTAAATCAGGCCGTACCGGACTGAGCTTTGGCTTACTTCCGTATACGGACCTGGGTTATGAGTTTACAAATTCAGCAACTTTGCCTGGAGATACCAATTCGGTCACCAGACTCTACTCTGGAGAGGGCGGATTGACCAAAGCATATATGGGACTAGGCCAGCAGTTTGGAGATCATTTCCGTGTTGGGGTGAATATAGAATATGTGTTCGGGAACCTGGTAGAAAATCGTGCTTTGGAACTTCAAAATTTCCCGTCAGTCAATACAAAATTACAAGATAAAAACAGTGTTGGTGGGATTGGGTTCTCTTATGGTGCCCAATATGAAATACCGTTAAGCACCAAAAGCCGCATTACGCTGGGATATTCCGGATCTTCACCTTCAAGTGTCAATTCCAAAAAGACTTTTACTGCTACCAGGTATTTGCGGGAAAGTACCGGTGATGAACAACCTGCCATTGATACAGCTGATTTCAAGGAGAACGGCGCTGCGAAGTTGAAGCTTCCGTTAGTGCATAATTTTGGAATTGCCCTTCAGAGAGACAACAAATGGTTGATCGGGGCTGATTTTAGGACTGGAAATTGGTCAAAATTAAGCATAGACGGGGAAAATCAGGGTTTGGAAGATAGTTGGGGATTTTCTGCAGGTGGGCAAATCACACCTGACATGACTTCAGTTAACAATTACTTCAGCAGGGTAGATTACAGACTCGGATTTACATACGATAAAACCTATATCCAGGTAGCCGATCAGGATATCAAACAGATGGCAGTTACTTTTGGTTTAGGTCTTCCACTTGCATTTAATAGGTTTGCCTTCCATAAGCTGAACTTTACGACCGAGATTGGTCGCAGGGGTACAGTTAGCAATGGACTGGTTCAGGAGAATTATATTAACTTCCATTTAGGATTTACACTAAACGACACCTGGTTCAGGAGATTTAAGTTTGATTAATAAACCTTCTAAGGTTATGGCAACTTCATCGAATTTGAGAAGTAAGATTAGCTGGTTGAAGCGTCCCGGCATGATCGTAAGTGCCGCTATGATTTTTACAATATTGCTTTCCTTTGCGTCCTGTGGAGAGGACGATCTAAAAAAAGCAGCAAAGCTTTCTAAAAAGATCAGTTTAGATACAAACCGGACTTTGGGTGTCGACATTATCTATAGTGATTCTGCTAAAGTGAAGGCAAAGGGATATGCACCGGTATTGGACAAGATCACACCTTCAAACGGAGCTATTTTTCAGGAGATGCCAAAGGGAGTGAAGATTGAATTCCTCGATGAAGAAAGGAATGTTACAGGTTCAATTACATCTGATTACGCGATCATGAAGGACACGGAGAAATTGACCATATTCAAAAAAAATGTTGTTGTGGTCAACCAGGCACTCACCTTCAATACTGAAGAGTTAATCTGGGACCAGAATAAGCAGATGTTCTTTTCCCCTAAAGGAATTGTGACTAAGCCCGATGGTTCTTTTGCAAATGCCGTTAACTTCAGTGCTCCTCAGGACTTCAGTTATTATAACACTGGAAGTGGTTATGGAGAGACGTTCATAGAAGAAAAATTCGGGGAATAATTTAATGTTTTCTTTTTTTCGCAAAAGTTGTATCTTGCGCGCTCTTAAAAGAGATTTATAAATAAGAATATTATGGGATTAATGACATTTTTGCGGAATCGCGCTGGCTTTATTTTAATAGGTGCCATCGGTTTTGCAATTGTTGCATTTTTGGTTGGCGATGCAATTAACGTAGGGAAGCCTTTTTGGGCAGAGTCTCAGAAGGTTGTCGGATCAGTTGATGGTGAGGAAATTAGTATAGATCAATTCGGGCCGAAAGTAGATCAGAGTTTAGCACAGTTTAAACAACAATATGGCGGCTCGGGCAATGCTCAGATGCAGGCCATGGCCGTTGATAACGTTTGGCAAGGTGAAATTGCAGGCATTCTTTTAGGTAAGGAATACAGCCGCCTTGGATTGACAGTTTCAGGTGATGAGCTATTCGATCTGTTGCAGGGAAAAAATCCAAGTCCGCTGATCGTTCAGTACTTTGGTAATCCTCAGACTGGCGAATTTAATCGCGCAGAGGTGATCAATTCATTGAAGCAACAAGGTAAAAACCCGCAGCTGAAACAACAGTGGGACCTTTTGCAGGTTGAAATTGAAAAACAAGCCCTTCAAAAGAAATATTCTAATTTGATTACCAATTCCGTATATGTAACTACTATTGAGGCGAACGACGAATATGTGAACCGTAATAAGCTAGCCAATTTCAAATACACCGGACTTGATTACGCATCGATACCAGATGCAAGCGTGAAGCTTGCGGAATCAGACTACGCTGATTATTATAGTGAAAACAAAAAACGTTTTGAAAACCCCACAGAAACACGTTCATTTGAATATGTTGCTTTCAGCGTTAGCCCAACAAAATCTGATTCTGCCGCTGTTAAAGCGCAAGTAGAGAAATTAGCGGCTGACTTCAAAACTGCACAGAATGATTCGTTATTTGCAGCGGTTAATTCTGATGTTAAAGTGCCTTATACTTATTTGACAAGAGGTAAACTAGATCCTGCTGTTGATTCAGTGGTGTTTAACCTTCCTGCGGGTAGCTATTACGGACCTGTGTTCTCCGGAAATTCCTATAAACTGGCTAAAGTTGTGGATACGCGTTTTTCTCCGGATTCAGTAAAAGCCAGACATATCCTGATCGATCCGTCAAAACTTGGTGGTGTTGATAAAGCTAAGCAATTGGCTGATTCTTTGAAAACGCTGGTTCAAAATGGTGGCGATTTCGCTGCACTTGCGCAAAAGTACAGTATCGATGGTTCGAAAGATAAAGGTGGTGATCTTGGAACGTTTAGCCGTGGCCAGATGGTTCCTGCCTTCGAAGATGCTGCGTTCAATGGAAAACCAGGTGATCTTAAAGTAGTAACTTCTCAGTTTGGCGTGCATTTGATCAAAATTGAAAAACAGATCGGTTCTTCAAAAGTTGCAAAGTTGGCGTACATCGAGAAAAGTTTGGCTGCGAGCAACAAGACCAGAGATGCTGCATACAAAAAAGCGAGCAGCTTTTTAAATGAAGTTGCTGACGGTAATTTCGCAGAATTGGCACAGAAAAGAGGTTTAACAGTTGGTGTTGCCGATAAAGTTACGCCTACTCAAGGTTTTGCTCCAGGCTTAGATAATCCACGTCAGCTGATCCGCGATGCTTATGAAGCTGATAAAGGTGATGTACTTAAGGAAGTCTATCAAATGGACAATGCCTATGTAGTGGCACGTGTTACCGATATTAAGCCGAAAGGCATACTTCCACTTGAAGATGTGAAGAAAGATATTGAACCAATGGTTCGCAATGCGGTTAAAGCTAAAATGCTGACCGAGAAAATAACTAAAGCCCTGGCAGGTGCTTCCGCTATTGAGCAGGTTGCGCAAAAATTAGGTAAGCAAGTTTCTCCGGTTGAAAACATTGTGTTTGCAAACCCGATCATACCAGGTGCTTCTCAGGAGGACAAACTGGTTGGTGCTGTTTTTGGATCACAGCCAGGAAAGCTTTCAGAAGTTATAGACGGCAATCAAGGTGTTTATGTGTTTAGTGTAAATAAATTTACAAATCCTGCACCTTTAGCGAACACTTACAAGCAAAAACAAGCGATGATGCAGGCCAGTGCCCAACGATCCCTTGGATCGGCATTTCAAGCTTTACAGGATAAAAGCAAGATAAAAGACAATAGGGTGAAATTCTATTAATCTTATTTTACGTATTTTTGTAGCCGGAAGCTTTACAGCTTCCGGCTTTTTTTATATAATGAGATATAGCACATGGATATTCAGGAAAATTTCGTTAACAAAGTAGCGGCGAGTGGTTTAGTTACGCTAAACCTTGAAGATTATTTTCATCCTGGGGAAAGGGTGGTTTATGACATCAAAGAAAATCTTTTTCATGGCTTGATTTTGAGAGAGAAGGACTTTAGGGCCTTTATCAAAGAGAAGGACTGGTCTGAATATACAGGGAAGAATGTAGCGATAGTTTGTAGTGCAGACGCCATTGTTCCTACCTGGGCCTATATGCTGTTAGCCAGTAAAATGAAACCTTATGCCAATGAGGTTGTATTTGGTAACCTGGAAACACTGGAGGCTGTGTTGTTTGCAAAAGCCCTGGCTAAGATCGATGTAGCTGCGTTCCAAGGTGAACGTGTAGTCATCAAAGGCTGTGCTGATATAGATGTTACTGTTGCAGCATATGTTGAGATTACTAATTTACTGGAGCCGGTCGTTAAGAGCATTATGTATGGAGAACCGTGTTCAACGGTTCCAATTTACAAACGTAAGGATTAGTGGTTTGCTTTTTGTTTAACATAAGTATGAGAAAATCCCTGTTATTGTTCACGATTGTTTTATTAAGCTTTGGTGGGTTTGCACAAGAGTTGCCATTTGTAAAAGAACCTGTTTTTCAGCCAGGCGAGGTATTGAAATATAAACTCAAATACGGGTTTGTCACTGCTGCTGAAGGAACACTCAAAGTACAGGACTCAGATCTTAAATTTGATGGTAAGCCAACCTATAGGTTGGTCGTTGACGGGGAGACCTCCGGTACTTTCGATATCTTCTATAAGATCAGGGATCACTACGATTCATTCATCGATAAGAGTGATTTGAAGCCCTATTTTTACCAGGAGAATATCCGGGAAGGAAACTACCGCAGACAAGATAAAGCAAGGTTCTACCAGGACAGTAAAAAAGTTGTGGCCACTGAAGGTACCTTCAAAACACCCAGTACACAAACTTTCGATCTTGTGTCAGCCTACTATTTTGCCCGTAGTCTGGATATCTCAAAAATGAAGCCTGGTGATTTTGTGAAGATCAACTATTTTCTTGGTGATGAAATTAGCCAGCTTCAGGTTCACTTTATTGGACGGGAAGTTATTAAAACGAAGCTTGGTAAGATCAAATGTTTAAAATTTAGCCCTTCTATTGACCCCGGGCGAATCTTTAGAAAGAATAGTAAACTATTCCTTTGGGTAACGGATGATGGGAATAGGGTGCCTGTAAAGGCAGAGGTTGAGATTATCGTTGGGTCTGTTACCATGGAAATTAAATCGGCAGATGGATTGAAATATCCCCTCGCTATAGTTAAATAAATAATGATAGAAGTACAAAATACACTTGTCCATGAAGACGTCATTACCGAAAGTTTTGTCTGTAACCTGAACAAGTGCAAAGGCATTTGCTGTGTGGAAGGAGATGCGGGGGCACCACTTGATGTTGCTGAAACGGCCATTCTCAAAGACATTTATCCAAAGATAAAACACTTGCTTGAACCTAAAGGTATTGCAGCTATAGAAGCGCAGGGAACCTCGGTTACAGATGCGGATGGTGATTTAACGACACCTTGTGTAGACGGAAACAAGGAATGCGCCTATGTTACGTTCGAGAATGGGATCACCAAATGCGGAATAGAAAAAGGCTATGAGCAGGGACTGGTGGATTGGCAAAAACCAATATCTTGCCATCTTTATCCCATCCGGGTTACACAATATCCCGAATTTGAAGTGTTAAATTACGATAGGTGGCATATTTGCCATGATGCCTGTTCATTTGGACGCGAATTAAAGGTTCCTGTTTATCAATTTCTAAAAGGGCCCCTGATCCGAAAATATGGCGAAGAATGGTTTGATGAGTTGGAAAATACTGTATCTTCGAATAAGTAAAAACCAATTAACAAATTAAGTTTCAACCTAAAATAACGATATCTTGAAAGGAATAATTCTGGCAGGAGGAAGTGGTACCAGACTACATCCCCTAACCCTGGTAATGAGCAAGCAGATGATGCCTGTTTATGATAAACCAATGATCTACTATCCACTGTCAATCCTAATGCTGGCTGGTATCAAAGAAATTCTCATCATTTCTACGCCACATGACTTGCCAAATTTTGAGAAACTGTTAGGTGATGGTTCTCGCTTAGGCTGCAGGTTTTCCTATGCCGTTCAGGAACAGCCGAACGGACTGGCTCAGGCATTTGTTATCGGGGCTGATTTTATTGGTGATGATAAAGTAGCCTTAGTTTTAGGGGATAACATCTTTTATGGTGACGGAATGTCAAGGCTGCTTCAGGCCAGCGCTGATCCTGAGGGCGGAGTGGTATTTGCTTATCGGGTTTCCGATCCGGAGCGTTATGGAGTGGTAGAATTTAATGAGGAGAATTTAGCCATCTCGATCGAAGAAAAGCCTGCGAATCCTAAATCCGATTATGCTGTTCCAGGTTTATATTTTTATGACAACAGTGTGGTGGAAATTGCAAAGAACATCAAGCCATCTCCGCGTGGTGAATATGAAATCACTGATGTCAACAAAGTTTATCTGGAACAAGGTCGGTTGAAAGTTGGGGTGTTAAGCAGAGGTACCGCATGGCTTGATACGGGTACATTTGCTTCGCTGATGCAGGCAGGCCAATTTGTCGAAGTGATAGAAGAGCGTCAGGGCCTGAAAATAGGTTGTATTGAAGAGGTAGCTTACCGCATGGGATTTATTGGCAAGGAAGAGCTTAGAGCGATTGCTGCGCCTCTTGTTAAAAGTGGTTACGGAGAGTATTTATTGAAAATTATTAAATAATAGATCTAGCGATTTCAGAAACGGCTATAGTGCCTTGCAAAAAGCGAGGGACGCTGGAGCCGCTTCTGAAATAGTTTTTGAGGATTGCCTTAAGAATTCAACTGTTATCTTGTCAGATTTACCCGCAGGTTCAATTCAAAACTTCCATTTGTATAAGAACTCAAGGCAGAAGTTTGGGTAGTGTATGCGCCACTTATCAAATATTTCTTTTTATAATCCATTCCCAATCCGAAAGTTGTACTGCCAGTACTATGGTACATGGCAAATAAAAGCACTTGTCTACTAGCGATAGTCATTTGAGCACCAGCATCCCAGATATTGTCAAAGCCTTTTACACCACGGTAAGCTACTTTTGGTTCCAGGTCCATTCCTTCCAAACCTTCACTGATACCGATTTTATAACTGACGGCTGTATAAAATGTCGCTACATCGGCCAATTTAATGACGTCTTTTTTCAGTACGCTTTTCAAATTCGGAACTGCAGCCTCAAGGCTTAATTTATCAGAAGTGTAGGCAATGCCGAAGTCCCCATCTAAATACGTTTTGCGATCATTATACTGTCCTACCATTGGATCATTAGGGTTACCATTGATATTCGCATTTTCCAGACGCTGGTTCATAAATCCTAATGACACACCAAAGTGCAGTTGGTCATTATCTTCACTTAATTTTAAGTGGTAAGCATAACTGCCGACTACCCTTGTTTGTCTTTGCAAACCTTCGCTTTCATTGTTTACGGTTAAACCTATACCCAGTTTCGCAAAGCCATAATCAGCAGTCAGACTTTGGACTAATGGAGCGCCATCCACATTATCCCATAGTTTACGATAAGCACCATTCAATTTTAAGCCCTGCCCCGAACCTGCAAACGCAGGGTTAATCAGATATTGATTGGTATAGTACTGTGCCGCCAATGGGTTAAGCTGCGCTTTTATTGATGGACTGATAGCTGATACAGCAATCAATAGCAATAATTTAGTGATGATCTTCATTCCTCGGATAGTTTCTTAATCGTTTTTAACTATGGTGATGAAACCTTTAAATACTCTTTGTCTGGCCCCAAATTCGATAATGTAATAATAAGTTCCTTCAGCCAGGGCCCTACTATTATAGGAACCGTCCCAACTGTTGTCATAACCTTTCTTACTGTACAAAATGCGACCGGCCTTATCAAAAATCTTCACCTGATTATCTGGATAGAAGTCGATATTCTCGATTACCCATTTATCATTGTACCCATCATTATTTGGTGTCAGTATATTGTTTGCTTGTACTTTCTGATAATCTTCCAGGACGGTAAGTTTAAAAGTTTTAGTCTCAGCACAGCCGCTGGCATTGGTCGCAGTTACCGTATAAGTAGTACTCTCAAGTGGCCTCACTTCAATCGTTGCCGAAGTCAATCCTCCAATAATGCTGCTGTGTGGCGCCCAGACATAGCTGTTTCCACCAGTCGCAGTTAATGAGATTTGGTCCCCTTTGCTAATCTCAATACCTTTAGTGCTACTGATGGTAACAATTGGCAGTGGATTTACAGTAACCACAAAAGTGCTGCTGTACGTGTCAATTCCCCCATTTGTGGTACCACCGTTATCTTTCACAGTAACTGTTACGACCGCTGTTCCCGCTGAAGTGCCAGACTTGATCCGGTATTTGACAGTGTTTGTAATACCGTTTGTCGCAATAGCCAGATTTTCAAATAACCCTGGATTACTACTGCTTACAAAAAGGGTAGTGCTTTGACCTGCATCCGGACCTGCGGTAATGCCGGCTAAAGCAACAGTTTGGTCAGTTGTGGTATGGCAAATGGATTGATCTCCAATCGCGGCCAGCGTTGGAATTTCATTGACGTCGGTTAATACGATGCTGATTACTTTTTCCAGGGTTGATCCATATCCGGTGGTGCTTCTTACCCGGATACTGTAGGTTGCTTTGTCTTCAAAATCAAGCACTGATGTTGTGTTGATCTTATTGCCGGCGATCGCAAATAAACTATTGTCTGTGTCTCCCGATCCTGAAACCAAGGTATAGGAAAAGGTCTCGTCCGGGACGTCAGCCGTGCTGCTTAGGGAACCTGCATTGGTGCCTGAAGTACTGTTTTCATATAAGGTTTCCGGAATAAAAGCAATACTTGTCGGTGCGCCTGGTTTTATTTCGAGTTTGCCTGGGATATAGTTAAAGTTATAGTTTTCCGCTACCGCTCCGCTTACGTTTATCGGATAATTCGCGCCAACAGGACTGGTTGTATTAGCTGTGGTAGTTATGCTTGGCTGAGTTGTAAATACTGCATTTGTTTCGCCGTTTGCAAATTCACTGTATTTTACGGTAAGTTCAGGATTCGGGCTGCCTGCTAGTTTTTCTTTGTCTTCAGCAGTAATCGTCAGGTCTTTTTTAATGACAGTTAATGAACTGTTTACATAATTGATGTTATAGTTATTCAATGCCGTTCCCATCGCATCTGACGGTATAATTGCATAGGGAGATCCCGAAACCGCAGCTGTGGCCACAGCACCTGGGCTGTTTAATGTTACTGAGGTAACCGTGTTGCCATTAATCAAGCCGGTCACTATAAAATCTGTGCCCGTAAAGTCAACCACCTCACCATAAATCTTTTCCCGGTTTGCACTGGTAATAGTAAGACTTTTTGGATTCACTGTCAAGGTATGCGCTACAGGAGCAGCCATATTGAAGCTACTATTTCCCGCCTGGGTTGCAGATATAATGGTACTTCCGGCTTTCAAGATAGTCGCTGTATTTCCTGTAATGTTGACTACCGATGGGTCTGTAGCGGTGAAGGTCACAGGTAAACCAGCCGATGAATTGGCATTACCCAATAGGAAAGGCACGTCGCCATAAGTTTTAGCTGCGATGTTATTGAAGGTAATGGTTTGATTGTCTTTTGGAACTGCCAGCAGATCACCACTCCTTTCACCCATGTTGCCTGCTCTATCAATAGCCAGAATGCGGTAATAATAGGTAGTCCCATTACTTAATCCTGTATGCTTAAAGGTTGTTGTCCCAGCGGAGACATCCGTTAACAGGGTAGTCGGATTGGTGCCTGTTCCATATAAAATACGGTATTTGGCCAGATCTGTTTCACTATTCGCTATCCAGTTTAGCACGATCTCTGCATTGCCGGATGTGGCGTTAAAACTCGAAGGAATTGCCGGTGCAGTTTTATCAAACGTAATACCACCTGTTCCTGATGAAACCGGACTAGTCGGGTTGCCTGACTGATCATCAAATGTGATCAGGTATGGAACCGGTCCTTCGAAATCATCACCAGTAAAAGTATAGTCCGCTGTCCAATTGTTACCTACTGCCGCTGGTGTTACAGCTTTTCCTGCTATGGTCACTACAACATTTTGTATGGTTTCACTCGACGTAAAAGTCAGTTGGGCGGTATTGCCTGGTTGAGCGAGCGTAACCACCGGATTATTGGAAATGATGTTCACCGCTGTTAAAGTCGCTGCCTGGGTGTCAAAAGTTAGCGCTGGTGATGTACCCGCCGTCCCGTTATTTCCTGCCAAATCCACATAGCTGTTAGCAGGTACTGTAATACTTGCAGTTCCTGAGTTGACACCTGTGTTTGGAGTAAAAGTGGCGTTGCGTATTGATCCTGAGCTAGAAATTGTACCTAACGTGCCACCAGTCACAACTACATCACCAGTTGATCCATTCCAGGTAAATGAGGCGCCCGGATCCTCAGTAAATGTGAAGGTAATCGTTGCAGTTTGCCCGGATATCAAGGTAGCTGCGTTACTGGTTATTGATAGACTGGGAACACTGGTGTCAATAGTGATGCTTAATGCTGAAGATAGGCTACCCACGTTTCCGGTAACATCTGTTGCTTTTGTGGTAAGGGTATGAACTCCATCGGACAAAGGCGCACTGGTAATTGACCAGGTTCCATCGGTAGCAATAGCAACACCGAGGATAGTTGTGCCATCGGTATCGAATAATTGAACTGAAGCTCCTGCTTCGGCTGTGCCCGTAATAACAGGAGTCTTTACATTTGTGATCTGATCCGAAGAAGAAACCCCGCTGTCACTGCCTGATGCCAACACCGGTGTAGATGGCGCTGCCGGAGGGTTTGTATCAAAAGTTAGATTTGGTGAAGTGCCGGCCGCTCCATTATTTCCTGCCAAATCTTCATAACTGTTAGCAGGTACTGTAATGCTAACAATTCCCGAGTTGACACCCGCGTTTGGTGTAAAAGTCGCAGTGCGAATTAAATTCGCGCCAGAAATAGCACTCAAAGTGCCACCAGTTACCACTACATCACCCGCGGTCCCATTCCAGGTGAAGGATGATCCCGGGTTTTCACTAAAAGTAAAAGTAATGGTTGCAGTTTCGCCCGCTATAAGGCTGCTCAGATTACTCGTAATAGCCAGTGTAGGTGAAATCACATCAATTGTAATTGCGACCGCAGAAGAGGTGATTCCCACATTTCCAAATCCGTCAGTTGCTTTTGCGGTAAGGCTATGAGTCCCGGAAGACAGCGTTGCGCTGCTTATCGACCAGTTTCCATCAGTTGCGATACCCATGCCAAGAACAGTTGAGCCATCGGTATCAAATAAATGAATTGTAGCGCCTGCTTCGGCTGTGCCCGTAATTACAGGTGTTGTGACATTTGTGATCTTATCGGACGCTGAAACTCCGCTGTCACTGCCTGCTGCCAGGACAGGTGTAGATGGCGGTGCCGGAGCTTTAGTGTCAAAATTCAGCGTAGGTGAGGGACCAGCTGCTCCATTATTTCCTGCGACATCAGTGTATGAATTTGCTGGAACCGTTATGCTGGCGGTGCCGGCATCGGTGGAAGCTGTTGGGGTAAAGGTAGCAGTACGCGTTAAGCCAGCGCCCGAAATTGCACCAACTGTTCCACCAGTCACTAGCACATCGCCAGATGTCCCACTCCAGGTGAAGGTTGAACCGGGGTTTTCACTAAAAGTAAAAGTAAGGGTTGCAGTTTCTCCTGCCTTTAGATTGTTTACGTTGCTCGTAATCAGCAGGGTAGGTGAGGTCACATCGATTGTAACGGAGCGCGCAGCTGATGCGTTTCCCACATTTCCAGCTCCGTCAGTGGCTTTGGCAGTAAGGTTATGAACGCCGGAAGAAAGCGCTGAACTGGTGATTGTCCACTTTCCAGTACCATCTGCTGTTGTTGTGCCAAGTACAGTAGTGCCATCAGTATCATACAAAGTTATCCTGGCACCTACCTCCGCATTACCGGTTATTACAGGGGTATTAATACGCGTTATTCCATCTGTTGAGGAGATACCACTATCACTTCCTGTAGCCAACACAGGAGTAGACGGTGCTAATGGAACCTCGGTGTCAATTACAATTGATTTATTTGCCCCCAATGAGCCTGCAGTACCCGGCGTGGGTAAAGTAAACGTCAAATCGTTGTTATTTCCATCCTTGATGCTGCCATTGTTTAAAATTAAAGAATTGACACTCAAGTAGTCAAGATCTGCCGAGTTTTGTGGCACAGCCACAGTATATATAAAAATGAGCGTAGGGGATGCACTGCCAGATACATAGTTTACACTAGCTCCGCTATTTAAAGCCAGTGTTGGAGTTCCGGTTACATAGACAGTAACAGGGAAATCAACTTGGATAATGATTTGAGCACCAATTCCATAGGTATTATTTGGAGAAGAAGATGTTACAGTCGCAACTAATTGAGGCAGCTTAAAAATTGGATTAGAACCCGGGAAGCCAGCGCCACCCGGAGTCAAATCAGCGGGTGTAGTCTCACTTACGCTCCAATTAGATTCGTTAGCTATATCAGCCAATAATTGATTTTTAGTTCCCGAAACTGTCCCGGTGTAAATGAGGTAATCACCGTGCAATCCAGTTCCAGTAAAAGCCGGTGAGAAATCGCCAACCAAAGACGGAGGA
>JAPSHM010000282.1 GCA_031179845.1 Pedobacter sp. | reverse complement strand
AACAATAAAGGTATTTTAAGGGTCGAATGCAACGACTGTGAAGTAAATTATTCTGTTCAAAAAAAGGCTTACAATGTTAATATAAAAAATGGGAGTGAAGACATTCCGTTTTTTTATTTGAGTGATTTCAATTTGAAAACGCAGGTAAAGTCTTTAGAAGCACAAGGAATACGTTTGGTGGTCATAGACTCCTTTGGCCGCGTTGTCTCAAACGAACTGAACACCTGCCTACAGGGCGAGGTCAGAGAAGGGTCGTTCAGGATCAATGCCAAATAATTTCATTTTTGTATGAACGCTGAAATTTAACGGCAATAGTTGAATTATGCCTATTTTAAGGGTAGCGACAGCCGTTGCATAACAACACGAACAACCAATGTTTTTATGAAATAAATTGAAGTTAAATGACCGTTTACAAAATTTATCATTTAATATTAATTTATTTCTATTGACGCTGTCTAATTTGCTATTTTTTATCTGATTTTGAATTAAATATAGGATAGAGATATCAATAAAATATATTAATAAACAAGGAGTTGAAATTAATTTTTAACTTTGGAACAGTATTACAAAACTAAGGGAAATAAGCGCTTAAATTATTATGGAAAGCAAGGAAGGCAATAAGAAAATTATATTGGTGGTTGACGATGAACCAAGCATTCTTAAATTGCTAAATTTTATTTTGTCTTCTGAATATAGTTTGATTATCAAAACAAGTGGAATAGAAGCCATCGCGTGGTTAGAAGAGGGAAACGATCCTGATTTGATCATCACAGATCTAATGATGCCCTATTTTGATGGTAGCACATTAATTAAAAATCTTAAAATAAGTGGTTTCTATCGAAATACACCAGTTATATTGCTGTCAGGTGCTGAAGACTTAGAAGACAAAGTTAAAGAAATGCCATTTAAAATAGACCGATTTATCGAAAAGCCGTTTAATCCTACAATTTTGAAATCACACATAACAAACCTTCTTGTATGATGACAAGCTCTACTATTAATCGACCTGAGATAAATGCGAAAATTGTATATTTCGGCAAACTTCTAAAACTTACGCTTTTTGAAGATTATGATTCGAATTTCAACATTGAGCATCTGGAAAATCCAGAACAATTTAAAAGTTATTTGGAAAACCAGTCATTGTTGAATCTGCCCGACATCATTCTAATAGAAGTCGATGAAAACAAAGAGTGTTTCAACCAGGTCAGATATATCAAAAGTAATCCGTTGCTTCATGGACTGGTAATTGTGTTAATTGGCATCAAAGAAGATATTGTATGGAGGAAGCAGGCATTGAAATTGCAGGTGAATGATTATTATACTTATCCATTCCCAACAGAAGATTTTTATGAGCGTCTTAACTTTTTGATTAAATTTAAATTGATTAAACCGAAGCTTTTAGAGCTTTCAAAGCAAATGGATGTTGAATATCAAATTCCGTTGACCAAGCGGATTTTTGATATCGTTGCTTCAGGTTGTGCTTTGTTTTTCCTGATGCCCTTGTTTGTTATCGTTGCTGTTTTGATCAAGTTGGAATCAAAAGGTGAGGTTATTTACAAAAGTAAACGAGTTGGTGCGGGCTATAAGATTTTCGATTTCTTTAAATTTAGATCGATGCGTAGTGACGCTGACCAGATGATAGCGTCTATCGCCAGCTTAAATCAGTATGCGAACGAATCTAACAGCAAAAACGGAAAGACGACATTCGTAAAGTTCAAAAACGATCCAAGAGTTACTAAGCTGGGTGGTTTTTTAAGAAGAACAAGTATTGATGAGCTCCCGCAGTTGATCAATGTATTTGTAGGGGATATGTCACTTGTAGGAAATAGACCTTTGCCGCTTTATGAGGCTGAACAACTGACAACCAATGAATGGTCTACCAGATTCTTAGGTCCTGCAGGATTGACTGGGTTGTGGCAAATCAGTAAACGAGGAAAAAAGGATATGTCTGAAACTGAGCGAAAGGAATTGGATAACTATTATGCAGATAATTATTCGATCTTTTTAGACCTCAAAATTATACTAAAAACTATTCCCGCTTTGATACAAAAAGAAAACGTCTAATACCAATTTTAAACTTAAAATAAACCTATCCCAAAGATAAAATCCATGAAAAAATTTTTAACAATTTTTGCTGTTTCACTGACCTTTCTAAGTGTAAATTTATATGCTCAAGAATCTATTATTGGAGATATTAAGTATGCTGACCTCGAACGTTATATTGCGTTGGCAAAAGAAAACTATCCTAAAACTAAGGCTTTCAATGAAACGATCACAAAGGCAAAAAATGAGTTGCCGATTACCGCACTTTCTTATTTGGATATTTTCAATGCGTCGTATTTCTACAGACCGGAGAATAGATCAGTACTTGATCCAATAAATCCATATAATGTAAATGGATTTCAGTTTGGAATCAATTTAAATTTGGGAAACTTCCTTCAAAAACCTTTCAATCAGAGAAAAGCTAAATCTGATCTTAAGATTGCTCAGTACCAGGCTAAAGAATACGAGCTTGCACTTGAAGTAGAAGTTAAGAAAAGATACTACAATTACATACAACAAATTAGTCAGTTGAAAATATACACAGTAAGCATGCAGGATAATAAAAATACTGCAGATAACCTTAGACGAAAATTCGAAAATGGGGAGTTGTCTCTTGATACCTATAACCAGTCAAGAATCAACTTAACAAGTGCTACCACATTAAAAATTCAAACCGAAGTTAATTACTTAAGTGCGAAAGACTCGTTGGAAGAGATAATAGGCATGAAATTGTCGGACGTAAAATAATATATTTTTTAAATGAACATCAAAGCCTTTTTAAAACTTCTCAATAGATACAAGTGGATCCTGATTCTTGTTCCCATCACCGCAGTAGTAATCACTTTTTTTCTCGTTGAGAATTTACCCCAAGAATTCAATTCCGAAGCTCAAATAGCTACTGGTATCATTGATCAATCTAAACAGGTTGTTGTTAACGGTAATCAGAATATGGATTACTTTAAGACCAGTCAGCAATTTTCGAATATCATTGAACGGATGAAGATGAGACGGATCATGAGCCGACTTTCTTATCAGCTCATATTGCATGATCTTGAAAATCCAAAATCTTCCTTTAAACCTTACAGTAAGAAGCTAGATTCTTTAAGTTCGGCGCAGCGACTAGAAGTAATTGCCCAATATAAAGAGAAGCTTAAAAAAAACGAAGTTCTTTCCATCGCTGCGAATTATGGTAAGTATCAACTGTATGACATCATCAGTTCGATGGATTATGATAAAGGTGGGATTGAAAAGAAATTATATATATACCGACCTGATGGGAGTGACTTTGTGAATGTAAGTTACACGTCCAATCACCCAGATCTTTCCGCATTTGTAGTAAACACCTTGTCTACCGAGTTCATCAGGTCTTATGGAAGTGATGTAAACGCGAACCAAAATAGTTCCATTGAACTATTAGATTCCCTGCTGAAAAAGAAAGAGTTATCGATGAATCAAAAGAATGCGTCGTTGAAAGATTTTAAGATGAAAAACGGCGTATTAAATCTTGATAAGCAATCTGAAACGGTGTTTAACCAAATATCCCAAAACGAAGATATCAAAGCTCAGGCTATTCGAGAAATACAGTCTAATCAAATGGCAATTGCGGATATAAATAGAAAATTAAGAAGCAATGATATTTCGTCTGGCGGTAGTTCGACAGTTGACAACAAGACAATTGTTAATATTAAGAATCAATTGAAGATTGCTAATGATGCCTATATAGATGGAAACTTCAAGTTGGTTCATAAAATGAGAGTGGACTCACTTACTCGTATTTTAGATCGCCTAAGTGCCCGGATGTCTGATGATAACGTGACAAATCCTCAAGCATCGAGGCAAGCATTAATACAACAGAGACTTGCACTTGAGACTTCAGTTAGTCAGGCCAAAGGAAGCATTAGGTCGATAGATAATCAATTGGCAGTGCTAAAAGCGAAATATAATACTATGGTTCCGTTTGACGCAGGAATTCAAAATTATGAGCGGGACGCGGAATTAGCGACGAAAGATTATATGACTGCTTTGGATACTTATAACCAGAATCGGACCGAGCAAAATATCGCTTTAAAACTTCAAATTGCCCAACTGGGATTACCGGGTCCTGCATTGCCTTCTAAAAGTATTCTGTATATAGCTTTGGCTGGCGTATCGAGTTTTTCAATATGTTTTCTCGGGTTAGTTGTAATGTTTCTTTTAGATCATTCTATCAACAGTTCAAAACAGCTCCAGACTGCTACAAAATCCCGGGTTTTAGGAAGTTTAAACCATATGAAAAATAATGATTTAACGATCAGGAGTTTATGGAAAGATCATGAGCATAATCCGGAATTTGCGGTATATAAAGATCTTTTAAGGTCATTACGATTTGAAATATCAAGTGCTTTTGCTAAAGACAACACAAAAATACTTGGTGTGACGAGTCTAAAAGCCAATGAAGGAAAATCATTTATTGCAAGCAGCCTCGCATACGCTTTTGCCATGATGGGCAGTAAAGTACTTTTAATCGGTGGGCAGGTGAATGCTACCAATTCTGATTCAAAAGAGCTGGCAATTAACCAGGACTTCGAAGCTTTTTTAGTTAAGCGTGAAATACAGACAGAAGATCTGATTACCGTAATGAATAAGAACTCGACTCAGACTTCTTTACTTGAAATGCAAAATGCCGTTACTTTAAGATCCGGCTTTGAAATTTTACGTAAAGAATTTGATGTAATTATCATTGACATCAATCCATTAAGTGACATCAATATAGCTAAGGAATGGTTATTGTTTACTGAAACCAATATTGCTGTGTTTGAAGCAGGAAACACAATAACAGATCAAGACAGGGAACTGGTTGACTATATCAAAGAGCAACCTGGTTTTCTTGGATGGGTAATCAATAAAGTAAAATTAGAAAATGTAAAGGGTTAACGGTACATCTTCCAAGTTTATATCCCAAACCTACTTATCACTAAACAATGATCCGATTTCTATCTTCTTTATCCCATACACAACGGACATTGTTCTTGTCTTTTCTTGGGTTAATTATTTCATTGGGGGTCAGTGTGCTTACTGTTACAACACTTGCGGGGTCAGTAATGTTGATTTTGGCAGCGTTCTTTGTGGTATATATCATGCTTTTGTTCAAAGACCCATCGATTGGTCTGGTTGCTTTGTTAGTTTATTGCTTCACCTTAAATATATTTTCCAGGGAAGTAGGTTCAGATATTCCCTACGGAATAGGTATAGAAGTTTTTCTGCTACTGGTATGGTTGGCAGTA
>JAPSHM010000281.1 GCA_031179845.1 Pedobacter sp. | reverse complement strand
TCTCCGGTTACCAGGTGTTGAATGCAAAGGAAAAAATAGCCTATGAGCAGCTTGCAGGTCTGTATGATGGCAGCAATGCATCCAGTGGAGGCACCAGAGACGTATTAGATGCGCAGTTATTTTCCAGGTTAAAAAATGTAGCAAGCGGCGTAAACACCTATTGGCTTTCGCAGCCGTTGCGCAACAGCTATGCACAGAAACATTCAATTAACGCCCAGGGAGGAGATCAGAATTTCAGATATGGCCTGGATGTGAGGTACCAAACTCAACCAGGAGTAATGAAAGGCGCAACAAGAGACAGATTTAGCGGGGGAATGAACTTTACCTATAACCCTTCGCCAAGGCTGATCCTGAGGAATGACCTCTCTATCAATCAGACGAATGCAGTCAATTCCCCATATGGTAGTTTTTCTACTTATGCATTGATGAATCCATATTTTCCCAAAACGGATAGTGCCGGAAGAGTCGTTCAGGAACTGGCAAACTGGCAAGTGGATACACAAAAAAAAGGAAATGAACAATTTCAAGAGGTTAACGTTTTCAATCCGCTTTTTGAAGCCGGTCTAAGCAATTTCAATAAAGAATCATACCTCGAACTGATCAATGCATTTTCGGCAGATTACAAATTGACTCCCAGCCTGCGCATCAAAGGGTTAATTAGCTTGAACCAGACCAATGCAAAACGCGATGTGTTTCGTTCACCATCCAGCAATGAGTTTTATAACTATGTTACGGAAAAATTGAATGACCGGGGAACTTATCAATATGCGACTACTGGAAAAACTACGGTCGATGGAACGTTAACTGTCAATTATAACAAACAAATCAACGATAACTTTTTTAACCTGGTACTCGGTGCCAACGTTCTTTCTTCAAAATCTGATTACAAGTCAGTAGAGGCCCAGGGATTCTCCAACGATAGGTTCACAAATATCGGCTTTGCACGGATTTATAAGGAAAACTCCGCTCCAGGGGGTAACGTGCTGATCAGCAGAACGGCAGGAGCATTTTTCTCCGGAAACTACTCGTATCAGAATAAATATTTAGCGGATGCCTCATTCAGGATGGACGGTTCCTCCGCTTTTGGGTCTAACAAACGATTCGCCCCTTTTTGGGCCACAGGCGCAGGGTGGAACATTCACAATGAAGATTTTCTAAAAGGATCTGAACTGATCAGTCAGCTGCGGGTAAAGGCCAGCACAGGTACAGTTGGCTCTGTTGGATTTGAACCGTATATGGCCAGATCCATGTATGGATATTATATGCAGAACTGGTATTCAACGGGCATAGGTGCTCATCTGCAGGGGTATGGCAATAATGATTTGCAATGGCAGAAAACGAGCACCTATGATGTCGGACTGGACATAGGATTGTTTAAAGACCGTCTGATCGTTTCTCCCCGGTACTATTATAAACTTACAAAGGGGCTGATCACGGATATTAACCTGGCACCGTCGACAGGCTTTACCACCTACAAAGCAAACCTGGGTGACATGGCCAACAAAGGATATGAAGTGTACCTGACTGCTAATGCTTATAATGGCTCTGGTTGGAATATTAACATCACCGGTAACCTTGCCCACAATACCAATACCCTGATCAAACTTTCTAATTCACTGAAAGCATTGAACAGCAAAATTGATGACATTCAGAGTGATCCGAATAACAATGAAGATGCGGCAGGCGGACTATTGTCCATGCCATTACTACGCTACAATGAAGGGCAGTCGCTCAATACCATATACGCCGTAAAATCATTGGGAATAGATCCAGAGAATGGCAAGGAGGTTTTTGTGAAGAAAGATGGTTCGCTTACTTATGAGTATGACATCAGGGATACCCAGCCTGTTGGCGATAGCACGCCTAAGTTTGCAGGTAATTTTGGAAGTAACATCAGTTACAAGAGTTTCATGGTTAGCTTCAACTTCTATTACCGGATTGGCGGACAGATCTATAACCAGACTTTGGTCGACAGGATCGAAAATGCAGATCCACGATTTAATGTCGACAGCCGGGCATTGTCCCAAAGGTGGGTTAACCCTGGCGATCAGGCATTGTATAAAAATATCAAGGATCTTACCTTAACTCGTGCAAGCTCAAGGTTTATACAGAAAGAAAATTTGATCGACTTGCAATCGGTGTATATGTCGTACGATTTTAAAAAGGATTTTATCCGTAAGGCAGGATTCCAGAGTTTAAGGACAGCAATCACAATGAACGATATCTTCCGTGCCTCCAGTGTAGAAATTGAGCGGGGTATAGATTCGCCTTTCGCCAGAAGCATTACTTTTTCATTACTGGCTTCATTCTAAAAATAAACATATGAAAACATTGAAAATAGTTGGATATATATTTACCGTCATTTGCCTGCTTACATGCGCGTCCTGCAAAAAATTTCTTGATGTACAACCCGAGTCGGATGTGACAAAAGAGCAATTGTTTAGTACCGAGGAAGGCTTCAAAGAAGCCCTGAATGGTGTTTATACAGAATGCGCAGCCCCTGGATTGTACGGCGGCAATCTAACCGTGAGCAATCTGGACATCATGGCGCAAAATTATACGCTGTCAGACCTTAACTTGCAAAAAATAGCGGCATTTAAATATACGGACCAGGCGCTGATTAGCAAGTATGACCAGATTTGGATTAACTGCTATAAAGCCATCGGCTTTTGCAATTCGATACTTGAAGTGATCGATCAAAAAAAGGCAATATTTCAGGATAAGAATTATGAATTGATCAAAGGTGAAACACTTACCCTGCGTGCTTATTTGCATTTTGACTTGTTGCGTATGTATGCGCCGTCTTTCAAAAGTAATCCGACTGCAACTGCCATACCTTATGTGACGACAGTTTCAATAAAAAGCACGCCTTTTTCAACTGTTACAGAAGTGCTTGATGCTGTAATTTCGGATCTCAGTGCAGCAAAACTTTTACTGCGGACATCAGATCCGATAATGAGTTCCGGCTATATTATTGGTTATCCGGAAAAAGTTTATCCGGAAGGTACAGCAGAAGCAAAGAAGGCAACTGAAACAAAAAACACCTCTTTGTTCCTTCAAAATAGACGACACCGGATGAATTACTTTACGGTATGCGGTGAGCTTGCGAGAGTATACCTGTATAAAAGCGATTTGACAAAAAGCCTCGAAAATGCGAATGAAGTGATCAATGCGAAGAAGTTTCCATGGGCAGAAAGTTCTGATTTCAACCATACTAATCCCGAAAGGAAAGATAAAGTTTTCTATCCTGAACTAATTAGTGCATGGTTCGTTTCACAGACTGACCAGGCTAAACACTACGAGGACTTGTTTTCTAAAGATGTTGCTGTTTACGTGCCATCTATCACCCAAAAGAACCTGATCTATGAACAAGGAACGGTAGGAGCGGATGATTGGCGCAGGGCACAATGGTTCCGGGACGTTCCAACGGCCAATGAAGCTGGGAAAGCGTTTTTGCAGAAATACACCCGCAACGCCAGCCCGTTAAGGAACCTTCATCCCCTGGTGGCCCCTGCATTGCGCTTGTCCGAAGTCTATTATATTGCAGCTGAAGCAAGTTTTGAGGTTGATCCTATCAAAGCAACCGCTTTGATAGATACCGTACGGAAACACCGTGGTATAGGAGAGACCCTACCTAAAAACATCAGCAAAAGCGACTTTATCAATAAACTGGTGGCAGAAGCGCGAAAGGAATTCTATGGAGAAAGCCAAATATTCTTTATGCACAAGAGGCTTAACAAGGATGTAGTTAATACCAATGGTCAAATCTATCCCGCCTCCAATGGCATTTTTGTCTTCCCAATCCCTGTAGACGAACAGGCTTACAGGAACTAATCAGAAAAATTATGAGAAAGATCTTACATTACTTTTTGATATTGGGCACGTTGTTGTTTGCCTGTAAAAAAAACAATATAACTATTTATGATTCTATAGATAATATCTATTTGAATTATTATGATAACACAGGAGTCTTCGATACGGCAGCAGTGACATATTCTTTTTCCTCAAGTCCTGGGCTTGCAAAAGATACCATATGGGTGCCAATAGCCATTTCCGGTAAGCGTCAAGATAAAGACAGACAGTTTGTGCTGACGATAGTGGATACGGCAACTACTGCCGAGAAAGACAAACACTACGAACAGCTTAAACCGTTTTACGTGATGCCGGCTGACTCTGGAAAAATACATGTTCCGGTGGTCATCAGAAACATAGATGAGGACCTGACCAGTAAATCAGTTGCTTTGACACTCAGACTGGCCGGCAGTGTGGACTTTGGCGTTGGACTGCCCGTTGATTTGCGTACTAAAAAGCTGATCTTTTCCAATAGATTGGAAAGGCCATCGTGGTGGGTATTCTGGCAAGCTCAGTTGGGCGAGTATAGTAGAGTAACCCACCAATTATTCCTGATCTCCGGCGGGAAAGATTTGGTAGATGTGTCTAAACCAAACGCATACCTGGAGATTCCAAGATCACTCTATTACCTCGAAAACATCCGTCTGTTCGTTAAAGACCCCTTTACCTGGGTGGACAGAAATCCACAAGCTGGTTACCTGCTAACCAAACGGTCCGATGGAACTGAAGATTATGACTTTTACCATTTCGCATCGCCGGAAATCAAATTCTATGTGAAGTTCTTCCCTCAGGTAAATGGCTGGTTCTTCATTAATGAAGCCGGAAAACAGATCATCATGTAGTTAACGAATCAATCATAAAATCATGAAAATAGTAAATATATATCTGTTAGCTTTTCTGTTGGTAATCAGTATTTCCTGTAAAAAAGATTTAGGAAACTATACCTATTCACCGCCCTCATCGCCGGTAATCGAAAAGGTTGAAGGTGTCACTTTTCCAGCTGTGACCGGCGATACGCTGATCATACAGCCTAAAGTGAGCTTTGAAGGCGCAGATCCAATGCAGGATCTCAATTTTGAATGGCGCATTTTGGTCATAGAGAAACTAGAAGAAATTGCATATACAGGTTATCCATTGAAGTTGCTTTATGGACTCGGACCCGGTGAAAGACCATGCACATTAATCGTCACCGATAAAAGAAACGGTCTGATCTATAAGTATAAGTTTAAGGTGATGGGCACAACACCCTTTACAGTTGGTACCGTAGTCTTAAGCAGTGACAACGGGCAGTCGAAATTATCATTTATCAATGCGAATAACGTACTGCAACCGAATATTTACGAGGGACTTAACGGACAGTCATTGCCTGCAAACCCTGTCCAGCTTTATTATTCCAAACCCCTGCCATATCAGTTACTCAGCAAAGAGGAATATTGGGTACTGAGCAGTGACCA
>JAPSHM010000280.1 GCA_031179845.1 Pedobacter sp. | reverse complement strand
CAGGATGTTGTCCGGTTTGAATAGCGTATTGTTCTGCCGGCAAACCGAAAGAATCGTATCCCATCGGATGAAGTACATTGAAACCTTTTAACCTCTTATATCTTGAAAATATATCGGAAGCAATATAGCCAAGTGGGTGGCCAACGTGTAATCCTGCTCCTGAAGGATACGGAAACATGTCGAGCACATAAAATTTAGGTTTGGTAGAATCTGTTTCTGCTTTAAACGTTTGACGCTGAGCCCAGAATTTTTGCCACTTTTGTTCTATTTCTTTAAATTGGTAATCCATTAATGCTATTCCTTTTGTAGCGCGAAAATAAAGAAATAAAGGTTGCCAGCGAAACGCTTTTGAAATTAGGTGACAGGGTTATGCCCTGCTAAAAAAAGAATACTTGATTTTACCGAAAAGGAAATGACGCGGAGACTTATTTTCAGGCGCATTATATATACTGTGACGACCGGAAATAAAATACGACGTAATACACGCGATTGTTACATACAGCGCACATTGGAAACCAAATAGTTCAAGTGCCATTACACAACAGGCCAAGGGTGTTTTTGCCGCACCGGCAAAGACCGCCACAAATCCCATCGCAGCAAGTAAACCAACCGGCAGCGGAAGGAAAAGTGAAAGGGCGCTTCCCAAAGTAGCCCCGATGAAAAACAGTGGTGTTACTTCCCCCCCTTTGAAGCCCGCACCCAGTGTGATCGAAGTGAATAGAATTTTAAGTGCAAAAACCTGAATTTGGGAAGGGGAATCGAAGGACCCGATGATTGTTGGTAGGCCTAGCCCGGCATATCTATACGTGTCAGGCAATAAAAAAAGAAGAACTACAATTAGGCCACCAATAAACGGCCGCAACGGTGCATACTGAATTTTTTTGAACAGATGTGAAAATCCCTCAGTGATCTTTACAAATAAAATTGCGGTTGTACCAAAAGCTACACCTGCCATAATGCTAAACAATAGCGCGTTTATAGATACAGGCATGATAAATTTGATAACGTAATGGGTATGACCAACTCCCCATAACGAAGTTATATATGCAGCAAGAAGGGCGGCAGCACTGGCAGGCAAGATTGCTTTAAAAGGGGTTTTGGACAGCATAAGAACTTCTATCCCAAAAACGATCCCCGCCCAGGGTGTACCGAAAACGGAAGCAAATCCGGCACTTAAACCAACAATAAGTAAAATACTACGGTCCTGCCCACCAAGGCTGAAAGGTTTGTGAAGCTGATCGGCTGTCGCGCCCGCCATTTGTAACGCTGTACCTTCACGACCAGCAGAGCCCCCAAACAAATGCGTAATTACTGTTCCTGATAAAATTAATGGGACCATTTTAAACGGAATGATAACTTTAGGATTATGCACTGTGTCAAAAACCAAATGATTTCCACGTTCTACTCCATGACCGGTATAATGGTATATTAGGCCAACGACAAGTCCGGCAATTGGCAGTAGGTATACCATCCAAATGTGCTGATCTCTAAATCCGGTCACTAAGCTCAACGCAGTTAGAAAAATGGCAGACAACGTACCCGCAGCTATACTAACGATCAGCACCAGGAAAATCCACTTTAATATATACTTAGTCATTCTATACCTGTCAGCGCTTTATGAAATAGGCCGTGGCAAATATAGGAGATTTTAATATGGCAAAAAAAGCCCTGTCCGGATTGAACTCCAGACAGGGCATATACTATCTTGTTGTTACTGATTACTTGGTGAGGTAATATTTTTCAGTACGTTGCGGGATTGAACCTTCAACAGTTCCCGTAAATTCCAGCGTCTTATCTGAGATCGTTGTAATATCCGAAATTAGCGTCTTATCATCATATTTTAAGTTAAGTCTTTTATTTTCAAGAATAACATAATTCCCAATATAGCTATTGGAGTTTATACTCACTATTGCCTCATCTTGTTCATTATTTCTAAACTCAATATAATCAGATTGGCTTCCTGTATAAGTTATCATCGCAGATCCTGAAATTGTCGTTTCAATTTTTGACAATCTCCATTTCCCGAAGATTTCATTTTTAACCTTCGTTTCATCGTCTTTTTGGCAACCAACCATGCCGATTAGAATGAATAAGAGCGCTGTAATAAAAGTAATTTGTTTCTTCATTTGTGATAATTTTTAAGATTTTTAATAAGCATTTTTCGAGACTATAACGTAATTATATCCGATTTGGTACAATATTGTTACACAACTCTCGGGTTAATCATCACATTTTTTAAAAAACAGCTTGAAAACAAATGGTTAGGGTGCGAAATATTTTCCCGGTTGTGTTATTTGCAGACAGTAACAAATTAGGTTCTTGATGGTTTGCTAATCAAAAAGAAATAAATACTACGGAAAATACGTTCTAGCTTTATACTTTAATGGCTTATATTTTTTATTTTCGCAGAACATTAAAACAAATACATGGAAGAATTTGAAGTTAGCGATGCTTCTAAGAAGACAAAGACGATATACATATCTACCATATTTAGTATTGCCCTGGTTCTATTAATGCTGGGAATGCTGGGTTTAATTTTGGTGCATGCAAAGAATCTTTCCAATTACGTTAAAGAAAATATTGTACTAAATATCATTGTGGATGAAGGTGCGAAGGAAACAGAGGTGCTGCAATTTCAGAAAGAACTGAACGCGAATCAGGCCATCAAAAGTACCGTTTATGTAAATAAGGAAATGGCCGCCCGTAACTTAACTAATGATCTGGGCGAAGATTTTGTAAATTTCCTGGGTTACAATCCCTTGCTTTCAACAATCGATGTTTACTTGAAGGCAGACTATGCAAATAATAAAAGCATTGATGCTCTTAAAGCGAGTATCGCCAAGAATCCGATCGTAAAGGAAGTCATCTATCAGAGCTCGTTGATTGATATGGTTAACAAAAACATCAATACGATCGGTCTGATCATATTGGGATTTGCTGCTATACTCTTAATCATCTCAGTGGCGCTGATTAACAATACGATCCGACTGGCCATTTATTCACAAAGGTTCCTGATTAAAAGTATGCAACTAGTTGGTGCAACCCGCAATTTCATTCGCAAGCCGTTTATACTAATTGCTGCACTTCACGGATTAATTGCTGCTTTCATCGCCATTTTGATATTGCTTGGCATATTGTTTTATGCGCAAAAGGAAATTCCTGAAATGATTATTTTAAGAAATTACACTGAATTTGGGATAGTCCTGGCAAGCCTTGTGGTTGTCGGAATTTTTATAACAGCAATCAGCACCTCGTTTGCGGTAAGCAAATATTTGAAATTAAAAATTTACGATCTTTATAGATGATGACAGAGAAAAAAATATCCTCAGCAAATCAAGAAACCAAAAGTGAACTTGTTTTCACCAAGAAGAACTATCAGCTGTTACTGATCAGTATTGCAATTGTTGCATTAGGATTTATCCTAATGATCGGCACAACTGATATCTATGATTTTAGAAAGACTACATTAGCGCCTATGGTGGTCTTGTTTGGCTTTGGTTTTGGCGTATACGCCATATTAAAAAAATAAGGTTAGTACATGGATTATTTGCAAGCCTTTATTCTGGCTGTAATTGAAGGGTTAACTGAATTTTTACCGGTTTCATCAACAGGTCACATGGTCATCGCCAGCTCCTTTATGGGCATTGGAAAAGATGATTTCGTAAAATTATTTGAGGTCGCAATTCAACTTGGGGCCATCCTTGCAGTTGTCGTGCTGTACTGGAAGAAATTTTTCGATTTCAGCAAATGGCAGTTCTATGTAAAACTGTTCATAGCAGTGATTCCCGCCCTGTTTTTTGGTTATTTACTCAATGACTTCATTGACAACACGCTGGGCAATCCGATCTTTATTGCGGTTGTTTTGCTTGTGGGAGGAATTGTGTTATTGTTTATCGACAAAGTCTTCAAAAACCAAACTGTCGAACATGAAAAAGACATCACTTATCTATCTGCTTTGAAAATTGGATGTTTCCAGGTGCTGGCGGTTGTCTTCCCTGGATTGAGCAGAAGCGCCGCAACGATTATCGGTGGGATGCAACAGAAATTGACCAGACACGCCGCAGCTGAATTTTCTTTTTTTCTCGCCGTGCCAACCATGTGCGCTGCAACAGGATATAAGTTACTGCAAGGCGCACATTTATTGAATGAAGAAAACATCAAGTTGTTGCTTTTTGGCAATCTGGTTGCCTTTATTGTAGCTATTATAGCTATTAAGTCTTTTATTGGATTTTTATCCAAACACGGATTCCGGATTTTTGGCTGGTACAGGATCGTAATTGGCGTAATTTTAATTACGCTTTATTACTCAGGGGTTGATATGAACGTAATGTAATGACAGACCAACAAGAAGAACCGTTTAAAATAAGTGAATTTCCTGAATTCAATTTTGCAGAGGGCGAAATGCTGCTGATCAACAAACCGTATAAGTGGACCAGTTTTGATGTGGTAGGAAAGATCAGAAACTCCTTAAAACCTTTGAAATTAAAGGTAGGACATGCTGGTACACTCGACCCTTTAGCCACCGGGCTATTGATCATCTGTACCGGAAAGTTAACCAAGCAGATCGATACTTTTCAGGCACAGGAAAAAGAATATACCGGCACAATGATACTGGGGGCAACTACCCCATCGTTTGACCTGGAAACTGTAGTTGACCAGGAGTTTTCATTGAATGGCGTAACAGAAGAAGCTATTTATGCAGCCGCAAGTCCTTTTAGAGGCGATATACAACAGTACCCTCCCGCGCATTCCGCGGTTAAGGTGAATGGCGAACGACTGTATGTAAAAGCTCGCCGGGGAGAAGAGACAGAACTGCGATTGCGCAGTGTTACAGTTTCCACCTTCGAAATTACGCGCATAGATCTTCCGGAAGTTGACTTTAGAATTGTTTGTAGCAAAGGAACCTATATCAGATCGCTGGTTTCCGACTTTGGAAAACAATTGAACAATGGCGCCTATCTGTCAAAACTAATACGCACCAGAAGTGGTGATTTTTTATTGAAAGATGCCTTTGAAGTGAAAGACCTGGTTGATTATCTTAGGGAGAAAAAAGTATAGGCATGCGTGGACAGGCAAAATCATCAAAACTCAACTTCGTCAAAAATGTGTTTTTAATTGCCTGCGGTGTTGTTTCTGCATGTTTTGGGTTAAAAAGCTTTTTGCTGCCGAGCGGATTTATTGACGGTGGAGTTACTGGAATATCTCTGTTAATTAGCAACATCACAGGTCTTAAACTGTCCTATCTGATTATCATCATCAATATTCCTTTTGTCATTTTGGGATATAAACAGATCGGCAAAATGTTTTGATAGCAAACATTTTGC
>JAPSHM010000041.1 GCA_031179845.1 Pedobacter sp. | reverse complement strand
TCATAGATTCCGTAGATCGTTCCACGTTTATCACTGCCGGCGATGACTAAAGCGCTGTCTATGCCTGGCAAGGGGTTTTTAACTACTTGAATCAGGGTGCTTTCCCAGGCGCCAGATATTCCAGACACATTAATTTTATTCGTGCTGATCAGCTGATCTATAATTTTACTACTGCCTATTGTACCGATGATAATGGCCATAGGCGCAGTTTTGTCGGTCAAAAGAGTTGCCTCAATTCCCGTAACCTTCCTAATGTCATCCTGCAAATCTCCGGCCGCTCTAGTTACACCTTTCCACTCGTTGCTACTTAGCAATATGTTGGGTTTTGAATGGTTGCCTGCAATGCAGAAGCTTCCCGGAGTATGCTTTTTAGAGATGAATGGGTTTACGCCAGCTGCCATACCAGCAGCGCTTAGCCCTATTGTTAGCATCAGAAAGATTAATTTTTTCATATTATTTTAATTTAAAATCCAATTGAATTTCCACCATCAACCGGCATCACTATACCGGTTATGTACTTCGCAGCTGCTGAGGAAAGAAAAAAGACAGCTTCAGCCACATCGTCTGGCTCTCCCATAACTGTCATTGGCGTTCTCGAAAGCACCTTATGTTTCCTTTCAGGGTCGGCGTCTAAAGCTTTTGCCGACATGTCGGTTTTTATGAAGCCTGGTGCCACGCAGTTGATTCTGATACCTAAAGGAGATAGTTCTGTAGCCATCGCGCGCGTCATCCCTTCTATTCCGGTTTTGGCTGCTGAATAAGCGATGACCTTAGGTATTCCATATTGAGCCGCCATAGAACTGATATTGATGATACTGCCACTTTTCGCGTTTATCATTTTTTTTACCACCTCGCGGCTGATGCTAAAAACTGCACCTAAATTAACTTGAACCACAGCAGCGAAGTCCTCATCAGTTACTTCTATAAAAGGTTTTTTCATGTTAATCCCCGCATTGTTAACCAGGATGTCGATCTTTCCGAATTCAGTGTGGATCTCTTCAATTAGTGCATTGATTCCCGACAAATTTTGAAGATCAAATACACGATAGCTGCACAGTTGACCCAGGCGATCGGCCGCGGCCTTCAACTTGACTTCGTTTCGACCGATCATGATCACTTGTACACCTTCTTCAACAAATTTTTCGGTAATGGCCAAGCCCAATCCTGCTCCTCCGCCTGTTACAATGGCTATCTGTTTACTCATATTTCTATTTCTTTCTTTGTGATGATGCTCTAATGATGAGTTCTGAATTCAAGATTACTGTGCTGGTGAAGCTCAGGTCTGCTTCGCCATCCAAATGGTTAATCAAGATTCGGGCTATATTTTCGCCCATCTCATTACCTGGATAGTTGATCGTACTGATTGCGGGCTCTGTTACCCTTGAGATCAAATCGTTATTGAAACCTACCACTGCCATGTCTTCCGGGACCTTTACTCCGGCATCTTTTAAAATGGTCAGTATAAATGCTGCGGAGGAATCATTGGTGATAAATAAACCATCAGGCAATTTATCCCGCTGTAGAACATCCGCCATGGCGGTCTGCATTTCCTGTTCTGTTAATTCATTAGTTATAAATAGATCAGGATCATAGGGGATACCCGCATCGGCAAGTGCTTTTTTATATCCCTTAAACCGATCTCTGTAGACATTTCTGGTGATGTTACCTGTAACATGAAGTATTTCTTTGCAGCCTTGTTCAATCAGGTGAGCTGTTGCCTGATAACCCGCTTTAAAGTTATCGATTAATACCTTGGTACATTGAATATCTTCTGCAACACGATCGAAAAAGATAAGTGGAATATTTTTTTTAATAAAAGTATCGAAGTGGCTAAAATCTCGGGTGTCGGCTGCCAGCGAAACGATCAATCCGTCTACTCGGCTGTTGAACATCGTTGTGGCATTTGTCTTTTCCTTCGCTTCTTTTTCGAAGGACTGGCTGATGATTAGATTATAGCCGGCGGTATTCACTGCCTTTTCAATACCTGATATCACAGAGGACATGAACAAACTATTTAACCTGGGTACAATTACACCAATGGTATGCGTTTTTTGCTTGCGCAGATTGCTGGCAAACTTGTTGGATCGATAGCCTAGCTCTGCGGCCAGGTCCATTATCTTTTTTTTAGTCTTTTTGTTGATTGCAGGGTGGTCTTTTAAACCTCTGCTTACGGTTGCTGCGGAGATATTAAGTTTCTCCGCTAAATCATAAATGGTAATCTCCTTGTCTTGCATGGGCCTGATTAAAGCTTTGATTTGTATTTTTCAATGACTAAAGTAAGCTTATTTTTCCTAAAATTGCAATCGGTTGCATAATTTTTTTAACCGTTATGGTTTAGATTGTTACAGGAACAGGTTTCTATTATTAATTTTGGTTTACTGCGATCAATGATGAGCATAGGACGACATTAATTAAAGAGATATCTTTATCGGTAGCCTTGCCACCTCGCTCCGAAAAGGATGTAAGACAAAAAGAACAATGGATAACAGCTTGTTGAAACATTTTATTACTTTTGCCATTTAGAAATTTTATCATGAGCAAAGCAATAATCAAAACAGATAAAGGTGACATGACCGTTCAATTTTACGATCAGGATGCGCCAAATACAGTTGCTAACTTTAAGAAATTAGCAAACGAAGGTTTTTATAATGGAGTAACATTTCACAGGGTAATCCCTAATTTTGTGGTACAGGGCGGTGACCCAACTGGTACTGGTGCAGGTGGTCCTGGTTACAAGATTGATTGTGAATTGACTGGAGAAAATCAATATCATGACCGTGGTGTATTATCTATGGCACATGCGGGTAGAAATACAGGAGGTTCCCAGTTCTTTATCTGCCACAGCAGAGACAATACGGCACACCTAGACAGAAATCACACCTGCTTTGGAAAAGTAGTAGAGAATGTCGATATTGTAGACAGCATTGCACAAGGAGATAAAATTTTAAGCATTGAAGTAATAGAAGATTAATTCTTAACTTCTCAAACACAAACGATATGAATTTAAGAGGAATTGTAGCCGTATCTGGAAGACCAGGGTTATTTAAACTTGTTGGTCAGAATAAAGCAGGATATGTTCTTGAAAGCCTGGATGCACAAAAGGTTAAAATCATAGCTAACATTGCTACGACTAAACTGGCATCGTTAGAAGACATTACGGTGTATGGCGAAGATGAAGATCTGAAATTAACGAATGTATTGGCAAATATGGTAGCTGCAAATGGAAATGTACCTGATGCAAAAGCCGAATCAGCAACGCTGAAGTCATTTTTCAATGAAGTTGCGCCAGGACATGATGGCGATAAAGTTTACGCATCAGATATGAAGAAGATCGTAAGCTGGTACCATATACTCAAGGATCTCCCTTTGTTCAGTGAAGAAGCTCCTGCAACTACCGAAGAGCACGACGCGTTGAAAGCTGAGGATAAATCAGATAAGAAGCCTAAACTTGCGCCGAAGCCATCTAATGCAAAGGCACCAAGTAAAACTGCTCAGCCAGCAAAGAAGGCAAATATGACAAGTAAAAAAGGTGTATAGATAATTTATCCACCATCACAATAGTTCAAGAAGGGCGCCCTACATGGTGCCCTTCTTGAATTTTGGTCTTAAAGTAAATACCAAGCCACCAAAAACGCAATTACAGACAGAACAATTGCGATGAGGTAACTGATTTTGTCCCTGTTCTTATCACTTTTAAACCTATATTTTCTTTTATAATCTCCCGGTAACATAGAATCTTTTCGATAGATGATGCATTTTTTTTCGTTTTTCCACAAGTTCGATTACTCGTGGTGATATGGTTCGCCTTTTAAAATGCTAAAAGCCCTATACAACTGTTCAACAAAAAACAGCCGCACCATTTGATGGGAAAAGGTCAGGTCTGAAAGCGACATGCTGCCGTTAGCCCGTTTATAAACGCTGGCATCAAACCCATAAGGTCCGCCAATTACAAATACCAAATGTTGAACACTTCCAAGCATCTGTTTGTTTAGATAATTTGAAAAGGCTACAGACGTATATTTCTTGCCTTTTTCGTCCATAATAATGACGGTGTCAACATTGCTGATCTGTTTAATGATCAGCTCTGCTTCCTTTGCTTTTTGTTGCGCTTCGGTTAAACTCTTTGTATTTTTTATATCGGGTATGACCACCAGATTAAAACCAATATAGTGCTTCAGTCTGTTCAAGTACTTTTCAATGCCTTCAATAAGATACTTGTCCTCTGTTTTGCCTATAACCAGTAAAGTGATCTTCATTTATTTTATCTTTATAACCTGATCGGTTTCGTAACAAACTATGCTGTGTACGATCAAAACTAAGGTCGGTAATCATTCAGGATTCAAATATAATGGTAAATACAAAACAATCAATTCTATCCAACTATCAAAATTACGCTGAGGAACAACAAAACGTGATTAATGCACTTCAACGCAAATTGAATCACATATCATTCTCGAGATTGGGATTGTTCCTGGTTGAGATTCTTGTGGTTGCACTTGTCGTTAATTTCGGTTTCCACTTAGCCTTTGGTATATCGCTTTTTTTACCGCTTGTTTTGTTTCTTTTACTTCTTCGTAAGCAGACTTCCGTACAGAATGAACTGACCTATGCCCGACACCTGCTATGGGTGTATAAAAATGAAATTGAACAAATTACCGCAGGTAAAAATGGGTATGACCATGGCGACGAGTATGCAGACGAACAACATCCATACTCTTCGGATCTGGACATTTTTGGTCAAGGTTCCTTATATGCTTTCATCAACCGTTGTAAGACGCATGAAGGAATGAACATTCTTGCAGGCAACCTTAGTGCGCCTGCAGAAAAAGCTATTATTGAACAGCGACAGCAAGCAGTTGCAGAGCTTAAACAGTATATATTACAGACTTTTCATTTCAGGGCCCAGCTGCTGAACCATAAGCCAACGCAACTATCTACCATTAAAAACAAAGTGCAGCTAGAGCTGCCGGAACAGTTAGCATTTGTTCGCCACAAAGGGATCCGGCTTTATGTTCGGCTCATTCCCTTTATATCACTTGGTACGCTTGCATTAGGGGTCCTCTTTGGCGGACTAATCTGGCAGTTATTGGCGTTGGTTCTGGTCATAAATTCAGCAGTTACTTTTTTCAACCTTTCAAAAATTAACAAGGTATACAACGGCTTTGGCAATGGGTCTGAACTCTTAAATGCTTTTTCAGGGACGATCCGGTGGACCGAAGCGATTAAATGGGAAAGTGTTTACATCAAAAATTTTTTTAGCAATCGGTTAGATATAAAACCATTAAGCTTTCAGATCAAACAGTTGGCTGCGATTATTCAGGCGTTTGACGCGCGTTTGAACATCTTTGTTAGTGCTTTCTTAAACCTCTTTTTGTTATGGGACTTGAAATGTTCCATTAACCTAAGCAAATGGTACGATCAATCCGCTGCTGAGACGATTGGAGGGTTACAACGCATCAGTCGCTTTGAAGAATTGGTTTCCTTAGCTACGCTTGCCTATAATCAGCCAAATTGGACTTACCCGAAAATAGCAGACAGCTTCTACCTGGACGCTATAAATCTTGGTCACCCTTTGATTCCTGATAAGGAAAGAATTGTAAATAGCTTCAATGTGGTGCAAACACCTACGGTTGACATTGTAACGGGTTCGAATATGGCCGGGAAAAGTACCTTCCTACGAACCGTTGGTATCAATATGACGCTTGCCTTTGCCGGTGCTCCGGTTTGTGCAGATCAAATGTCAGTATCCATCTTTAAAATTCTGTCTTACATGCGGATCAAAGATTCTTTGAATGATCATACCTCTACATTTAAGGCTGAACTAAACCGACTTAAAATGATTCTGGATTCTATACATACCGAAAAAGAATCTTTTGTGCTGATCGATGAAATGTTGAGAGGAACAAATAGCAGGGACAAATACCTTGGCTCCAAGGTATTTATCGAGAAATTAATTGAACTGAGCACACCGGCCCTGTTTGCTACACATGACTTGCAGTTGTCTGAAATGCAGTTGACTTATCCCAGTCAGGTTAGAAACTTTCATTTTGATATCCAAATCGCTGAAGGGGAAATGCGATTCGATTATAAAATAAAACATGGGCCATGTAAAACATTCAACGCAGGATTACTGCTCAAAGAGATTGGCTTAACATTAACTTAATAATTGATTACCATATTGCTTTCTTTAGCGAAAATATATGATAAAGGCGTCTGATTTTGGAAAAGATTTTTTGTGGGGAGTAGCAACTGCTGCTACCCAAATTGAAGGTGCAGCTGAACTATATGGCAAAGGGTTATCCATTTGGGATACTTTTTCAAGAAGATCCGGAAAAATCAAAAAAGGCCATTTGCTGACTACCGCATGCAATTTTTACGATAGTTATAAGGAGGACATTGCTTTAGTTAAATTAATGGGTTTTGGTGTATTCCGGTTCTCCATTGCATGGCCACGCATACTGCCCAATGGAAAGGGGCGCATCAATCAAGAAGGAATCAGCTTCTATCATCGCGTAATCGATGAATGCCTGTTACAGGGAATTGTTCCTTATATTACGCTCTATCACTGGGACTTGCCCCAGGCATTAGAGGATGAAGGTGGCTGGACAGCCTACTCCATCAACAATTATTTCAATCATTTTGTAAGTATATGTGCAAAAGAATACGGTGATAAGGTAAAGAACTGGATTGTAATCAATGAGCCTTTCGGTTTTACTTCTTTAGGCTATATGCTGGGGGTACACGCGCCAGGTAAGACAGGCCTTACTAATTTCTTTTCGGCAGTTCATCATACTGCAATTGCACAGGCAGAAGGCGGGAAAATATTGAGAGCGGAAGTTCAACACGCAAATATAGGAACTAGTTTTTCTTGTTCTGAGATTGTTCCCTATACACAAAGTGAATCTGATCTGCTCGCAGCTAAGCGCGTGGACTGCCTGATGAATCGCCTCTTTATTGAACCTTTGCTGGGAATGGGATATCCAACGGCCGATTGGGATGTTATGGAGAAATTTTCTATTCAACACGCTACCTGGCGACATACTGAGCGGCTTACGTTTGACTTCGATTTTATTGGTCTACAAAATTACTTTCCGTTAACGATAAAATACAACGCCTTTATTCCGGTTGTCCAGGCATGGGAAGTTAAGGCTAAAAGCAGAAAGAAACCCTGCACGGGGATGGGTTGGGAAATTAATGCAGATAGTTTTTATAATATCATCAAGCAATTTGCTGCTTACCCTAATATTAGAAGTTTAATGATTACAGAAAATGGAGCGGCATATCCAGATAAGATTATCAATCATCAGATACACGATCAGGAACGTATAGCTTATTTCAGTAAATACCTGGGCGCTTTGCTTAAGGCAAAGCAGGAAGGGCTAAACATCACCGGCTATATGGCATGGACGCTGATGGATAACTTCGAATGGGCTGAAGGGTTTAACGCACGATTTGGCTTAGTTCACACTGATTTCAAAACCCAGCAACGAACCGTGAAGGATTCAGGGCTTTGGTTCAAAGATTTTTTAAGTCGTTAGCAACTTTTTTTCAAGAGTCATAAACAATTGACCCCATTTTGACGCCTGACCAAAATGGGGAATTAATAGGAAAAATAAAAATTTTAAAAACCGAAGTCTGGCGCGATGCCGGTTCGAAGGCCGAATCCATCAATTTCACCACTGATTTCTGGTTCGTTCGTGCCTGAACTAGCTTTATACTTACCATTGTTATAGCTTGGGCCAAAGAACAAATCTAAGGTAAAACCACTGCCATAGATCCATTGGTGACCCAATAAGACACCACCTCCAAGTGAGGTATATTTTCCTTCATCTGTATCATCAGAAATTGTGTAATCCTGATATCTGACAAAAGGTGCGAAATACAAGCCGGTAGATGCTGTTTGACATAGAAACGTACTTCTGGCGTGATGACCAGTCCTTTAAATTTGGTGTCGTCTAATTTGAGTCCGGCATACGCAGGCCCTAGCTGCGCAGACATGCCATCGCTGACCTTCCCTTCATAAAAATGATTTAGTACTTTAAGGCGCTTAAAGGATTGATTTTCAAGGCGTTTTTTGCGTTTTGTGCAGATGCACTATGTTAATGCCGTGATGGCACACAAAGAGAGCTTTTTTATCATTTAAATATTTGGTTTATTGAATAGTAAAACAAATTTTAATTCATTAAACCGAATAAAAAATCCCATTCCAAATTGACTTGGAATGGGATGATGTATTGTAAATCAGTAAAAGAGATCTATGTAGTCTTATAATGCAGCTTTAGCAGCAGCTTCTCTGCGGATGATGTTTAAAGCACCACCTGCTTTAAACCATTCAATTTGTTGCGCATTGTAGCTGTGGTTAACGCTGATTTCTTCTTTTGATCCATTAGCATGGTGCAATACCATTGTTAATGGAACGTTAGGAGCGAAGGTGGTTAAGCCAATGATGTCAATAGTATCGTCTTCAAAAATCCTATCATAATCCTCTTTATTTGCAAAGGTCAAACCAAGCATCCCTTGTTTCTTCAGGTTGGTTTCATGAATACGGGCAAAAGATTTAACCAGTACGGCACGTACGCCTAAGTGACGCGGTTCCATAGCTGCGTGTTCGCGACTTGATCCTTCACCGTAGTTTTCATCTCCTACTACGATCGAACCAATTCCAGCTGCTTTATATGCACGTTGTGTCGCAGGAACAGGACCATATTCGCCGGTCAATTGATTTTTAACATTGTCAGTTTTGTCATTAAAATAATTAACTGCACCAATCAGCATGTTGTTGGATATGTTATCCAAATGACCACGGAACTTTAACCAAGGACCTGCCATGGAGATATGATCTGTAGTACATTTACCTTTTGCCTTTATCAGTAATTTTAATCCTTTTAGATCTGTACCTTCCCATGCTTCAAATGGAGCCAGTAATTGTAACCTATGAGAAGTTGGGGATACCAATACTTGTACGCTACTGCCATCTTCAGCGGGCTCCTGATAACCTGCATCTTCAACAGCATAGCCATTTAACGGCAGTTCATCTCCTTTAGGTGGATCTAATTTAACCTGCTCACCTTTATCATTTGTCAACGTGTCAGTTAAAGGATTGAAGCTAAGGTCACCCGCAATAGCAATTGCTGCAACAATCTCAGGTGATGTAACAAAGGCAAAAGTATTCGGATTACCATCTGCTCGTTTAGCGAAGTTTCTGTTGAAAGAGTGAACAATGGTATTTTTTTCTTGTTTCTCAGCACCAACCCTGTCCCACATACCGATACATGGTCCGCAAGCATTGGTAAAGATAGTTGCGTTAAGGTCTTCAAACGTTCCTAGTAAACCGTCGCGATTTGCAGTGTAACGCACCTGTTCAGAACCTGGATTGATACCAAGGTCAGATTTAGTTACTAATCCTTTGTCAATAGCCTGTTTCGCGATCGATGCAGCCCTTGAAAGATCTTCATATGAAGAATTGGTACAAGAACCAATCAATCCCCAATCTACTTTTAGTGGCCATCCGTTTGCTGCAGCCACTTCCTTCATTTTGGAGATAGGTGTAGCCAGATCCGGAGTAAAAGGACCGTTCAGATAAGGTTCAAGTTCCGATAAATTGATTTCGATTAGTTGGTCAAAATATTTTTCGGGCTCTGCGTAAACTTCTGCATCACCCGTTAGGTGTTCTTTTATTTCATTTGCCGCATCAGCCACCTCAGCTCTGTTGGTAGCACGTAAGTAACGCTCCATGCTTTCATCATAACCAAACGTTGAGGTAGTAGCGCCAATTTCAGCACCCATATTACAAATAGTTCCTTTACCAGTACAGCTCAGGTTTTCTGCACCTTCTCCAAAGTATTCAACAATAGCACCGGTACCACCTTTAACCGTTAGAATTCCAGCTACTTTCAAGATCACGTCTTTAGGGGAAGTCCAGCCGTTTAACTTTCCGGTTAACTTAACACCGATCAGTTTAGGGAATTTAAGTTCCCATGGTAAACCCGCCATAACATCACAAGCATCAGCACCGCCGACACCGATAGCAATCATACCCAGACCACCGGCATTTACAGTATGTGAATCCGTACCGATCATTAATCCACCAGGAAATGCATAATTTTCCAAAACTACCTGGTGAATGATACCTGCTCCTGGTTTCCAAAATCCAATTCCATACTTGTTTGAAACAGAAGCTAAGAAGTCAAAAACTTCTTTACTTTCTTTATTTGCTGCGGGTAAATCGATTTCAGCGCCAAATTTTGCGGTGATCAGGTGGTCACAGTGAACCGTAGAAGGTACAGCTACCTGCGGTCTGCCGGCCTGCATAAACTGCAATAAAGCCATTTGTGCAGTAGCATCCTGCATGGCCACACGGTCAGGAGCAAAATCTACATAATCAACACCCCTGTTATAAGAAGTATTGGTGTTTCCTTCCCAAAGGTGGGTATAAAGTATTTTTTCTGAAAGTGTTAAAGGTCTGCCTACTAGCTTACGTGCTGCCTCGATACGAGGGCCAAAGTTTGCATACACCTTTTTGATCATTTCTATATCAAAAGCCATTGATAACGTGTTAAAAGGGTAAGTTATTACTATAATTGGTAGCGAATTTACAAAAAAAAACAGGCGATAATTAGTATAGCCAGATCATTATATTATTTATACTTATTCTAAATAATTTCCATACTGAAAATGTACTAAAACGTTCCAAACTGATAACCTTGCTGTTTAAAGTGTTCGAGAACTAAGGGGAGACTATATTCCAGTCTGCTAAATGCTTTTAAACTATCATGAAACACAATGATTGATCCATTTCGAAAGTTTTTGATCACATTGTCCGCGCACTTTTCCGGAGAAAGGTTGGTGTCAAAATCTCCGCTCAGTACGTCCCACATAATAATCTGCAGCTCAGGGAATGTTGATCGGATGGCGGAAATCTGAGTCTTTTTGATCCGCCCATAGGGAGGCCGGAACAAATTCGTATCAGTTAAATTCTGGCATTTTTTAAAGTTCTCAATGTAAACCTGATCATCGGTTTCCCATCCCCTAAGGTGGTTAAATGTATGATTACCGATTTGATGTCCTTCTTTTTTTAATTCTTCAAAAATAGCTGGATGCTTCATAATGTTATCCCCGATACAGAAAAAAGTAGCCTTTGCGCCATAGCGCTTCAAAGTTTTTAAAACAAAGCCTGTAACATCGGGTATAGGTCCATCGTCAAAGGTTAAATAAATTACTTTCTCATTGCGGTTTTTATTCCAGATTAAAGATGGGTAATACCATTTTAAAAGAAGTGGGGATTTGACCAGATACATGTCCAAATGTAAGTCGTTTATACTAATATTGTGAAAAATAATCTATGAAGATGACCATCTCTTATCATGCCTCATTAAAGCTTGCCCTGGCTTTATTCTTCGTCTTACTTTTAGCATTTCAACAAAAATCTATCGCACAGGAAGTCATTAGCATCCAGCAGGCGATCGATAAGACGTTGAACAACAATCTTCAAGTGAAACAAGCCGCTTTAAATGAACGGTTGTCAGACGAGAACCTGAATCAGTCCAGAAGTGCACTCCTGCCAACTCTAAGCGGTAGCGGGAGCTTCAATACCAACTTTGGAAGAAGTCTTGATCCATCTACCCAATCTTTCAATAGTGAGAAGTTCTCCTCCTTCAATGGTGGGATTTCTTCCAGTTTAAGTCTTTTCCAGGGTTTTCAGAAAATAAATCAAATTAAGCAAAATAAGCTATTGCTTAATGTGGATAAAACAAACGTAGAAAAGGTGAAAAATGATCTCATCTTGCAGGTGATTACGGCCTATATGCAGATACTATATAATAAAGACTTTTTAGAAGCAGCGAAACAGCAGCTTTCGGTTGCCCGGCAACAATTGGAGCAGCAGCAGCAATTACTCGATGTTGGGAATAAGACATTGGCCGATCTGGCAGAGTCAAGGTCACTGACAGCCACGGCAGAGCTTGACGTAACCACCGCAGAAAACGCATTGACTATCTCCTATCTAACGCTGGCGCAATTGATGGATATACCTTCCGCAACTACCTATCTAGTGAAGGCACCAGACGTGTCAAATTTTGAAACATCTGTTTCCATCCATGATCCGGAAAAGGTATATGCCGACGCATTGAATTTATTTCCGGATATCAAGTTGGCAGCATCAAGAACCGATGCGGCTAAAGTGGGAATCGCTATTGCAAAAGGAAATTATTATCCAAGTATTTCAGTGGGTGCAGGCTTAAGCTCGAATTATTCAAGTGGCAGAACAAAAGTGCTTTCCTACTATGAAGATGGTACCAGAGAGATTGGCTTTGTAGAAAATACGCAGACTAAGGTACTTACCCAAGTGATTTCCCCTTTATTTGAAAGTTACAAATTTCGTGATCAGGTAAAGGATAATTTTGGTCAATATGTAGGAATTAGTTTGCAAATTCCTATTTTTAATGGATTTACGGCGAGGTCAGGAGTAAGGAAAGCGAAGATCAATTATTTGCAAAGCCAAACAGAGGAACAGCTGAGCAAAAATAACCTGAACAAAGTGATCTATCAGGCTGTTGCCGATCTGAAAGCTGCACAAAGTACCTTTGAGTCTTCGACTAAAACTTTCAATGCAAGAAAGGAAGCGTTCTCCGTAATTGAGCAGCGATATAATGTTGGACTGGTCAACGCCCTGGATTATAGTACATCTCAAACCAACAGGAACAGAGCTGAAATAGATGTGATCCGTGCAAAATATGATCTTCTTTTTAAAGCAAAAGTTATAGATTATTATTTAGGCAAGCAAATAGTTTTTTAACGTTTATAGAAATACATAATACATATAAAATGAAACTGAAACCCATATTAATTATAGTTGGTATTATTGCTGTACTGATTGCTATAGGAGTATTTACCGGCGCTATAGGTGGTGATAAAAGTCAAATGGTCGCAACCGAAAAGGCGGCAGAAATGAAAGTGATAGAAACCGTTACGGCAAGCGGAAAAATTCAACCCGAAACGGAAGTAAAGCTAAGCGCAGAAGTGTCGGGCGAGGTGACCGAGCTGTTGGTAAAGGAAGGTGACATAGTAAAAAAGGGTCAACTACTTGTTAAAGTCAGACCAGACGTGCTTAAATCGGGGTACGATCGTGCTGTAGCTTCCTATAGTGCACAAAAAGCAAATGTTGCGGGTGCTGCCCAGTTCCTAAGGCAATCTGAAGCCAATTTTGTCAACGCAGAAGCCACTTATAAACGTAATGTAGAACTTTTTAGTAAAAAGGTGATCTCTGCTTCGGAGTTCGATGCAGCGAAAGCAGCTTATCTAACGGCCAAGACAAATCTTGGGAAAGCAAGGGAGGATCTGACGGGATCGAAATTTAACCTTGAGCAATCCGGGGCAAATGTTCAGGAAGCCAGTGCGAATCTAGCGAAGGCGACAATATTCGCCCCTGTTGATGGGGTAATTTCTAAATTGTCAGTAGAGCTTGGAGACAGAATCCTTGGAACGATTCAGAATGCTGGTACCGAAATCATGCGCATTTCGAACCTTTCATCTATGGAAGTAAACGTTGATGTCAACGAGAACGATATCAACAGAGTTAAAGTGGGCGATAGTGCAACTATTGAAGTGGATGCTTTTGCAGATAAGAAGTTCAAAGGTATCGTGACCGAAATTGCCAGTTCATCGAAAGATATAGGCTCAACCACCAGCAGTGTTGACCAGGTGACAAATTTCAACGTTAAGGTGCGCATACTTGCAGCCTCCTATAGCAACCTTACCAGTGGGGCAAAGGATCTTCCTTCTCCATTCAGGCCAGGTCTTTCAGCAACAGTAGATATTGAAAGCGAAACTGTACACGGGTTATCTGTTCCGATACAATCTGTATTTACTTCCGACAAAAGTAAGGAGGGGAATAAGGATAAAAAAGAAGAGCCAGGCAATCAGGAGAATGAGGAAAAGCAAAAATCCAAGTTAACGGACAAATTGGTGAAGCAATATGTTTTTGTGTACAATACTGATGAAACTGTAAAACAGGTTGAAGTAACGACCGGTATTCAGAACGATCAGTTAATAATAGTCAAATCAGGACTTAAAGCTGGTCAAGAAGTGGTAACTGGCCCTTATTCTGCTATTCAGAATAAATTACAGGATGGGATGAAGGTAAAGAAAGTTACTAAGGATCAGTTGTTTGCTGAGCCAGGAAAAAAGTAAACTTTACCAATACTTTTTAATTGAGTAAATTGTCCCGGTCTAAAACATTAGACCGGGATTTTTTATAGATAATTTATGATACCTAAAGTCGCAATGATAGGTGGGGGTAGTTGGGCTACTGCTATAATAAAAATGCTCTCAGATAATTTTTTAGAAAAGGAGATCTATTGGTGGATGCGAAATCTGGAAGCCATCACACACCTTCAGAAATATAAGCATAATCCTAATTATTTAAGTTCGGTCGAGATCAGAATTCCTGATGGCAATATTTCTGCCGATATTAACGCCATTATTAGTGAGGCAGAATATATCATTTTAAACGTGCCGGCAGCGTTTCTAAAAGAAACGCTTAAAGATATTACGCCAGAGCAGTTGAAGGGAAAGAAGATCATCTCAGCGATTAAAGGAATTGTGCCCGATGAAAATCAGATCATTGGCGAATTCCTCAATCAGAAATACAAAATTCCCTTAACAGATATTTTGGTGATCAGTGGGCCCTGTCACGCAGAAGAAGTGGCTTTGGAGAAGTTGTCCTATTTAACTATTGCTTCGGTAAACGTTACGCTTGCAGGTCAATTCGCTAACCTATTAAATACGCGCTATATAAAAACCAATGTTTCGGATGATATCTTCGGAACTGAGTATGCTGCTGTGCTAAAAAATATTTATGCTGTGGCAAGTGGTATCTGTCATGGTATTGGCTATGGTGATAATTTTCAGGCCGTTTTGATCACCAATGCGATCAGAGAAATTAAACGGTTTGTGGATGCCGTTCATCCCATTTCCCGAGACATTAAAGAATCCGCTTATTTGGGTGACTTGCTGGTAACCGCTTATTCACAATTCAGCCGTAATCGTACTTTCGGTAATATGATTGGTAAAGGGTACACCGTAAAATCCGCCCAACTGGAAATGAACATGATTGCCGAAGGCTATTACGCCGTCAGTTGCATGCATCATATTAGTAAAAAGTATAAAGTTGAAATGCCTATCAGTAGGGCAGTTTATGCCATATTGTATGAAAAGCATTCTCCGCATATCGAAATGCGGCTGCTTACGGAACAGCTGAACTAAGCCAAACAAAACGCTCCTGGTATTGTTGTGATTTTATAAGGAATCAGTGGTGGTTTTTTATCTAAATCAGTACAAATGAAAACAAAATATCTCATAGGGTTTCTAACCTTGGCTTTCTGCACAACGCTCTCTTTTGGTGTCCATGCTCAGGAAGAAAAGAAAAAGGAAACGAAGAAAGAAACCGAGGCGGGGAAAGCGCTTGACAGAACTGGTAAGGCGATAAGCAAAACTGCAACGAAAGTAGGTGATAAAACTGCTGAGGTTGCTCTAAAGGGAGGAGCTAAAATTGCCGATCAAACCTTCAAAGGTAAGATGGCGCCAGATGGTTCTGATGTTTATATTGACGGCAAAAACCGCAAGTACTATGTCAATAAGAAAGGGGCAAAGATATATCTTAAAGCTTCACAGATTAAGAACAGACCAGAAAATAAGAAATAAAAACTATAACGTTACAAAAAAAGCCCTTCGAATTTCGGAGGGCTTTTTTTTATGATTAGCTGTCTGTTAAGACCTGCGTTTTCTGTCGCTTCCGCCACTGCTTCCACCTTCGCGTCTGCCAGCACCAGTTCCACCTCTGTCTTCACGGCTTCTTCCAGAAAAATCTCTGAAACCACCACCGCTATTTCCGCCTTCTCGTCTGCCACCGCCACCATAGCTTTTTCGTTCGCCGCCTTCGCGTCTTCCGCCGCCATAGCTTCCGCCTTCACGTCTGCCGCCGCCGCCGCCAAAGCCACCACGACTGCGACTACCGCCGCCACCTTCGCCTTCAGCTGTTTTTTCAATTCTTACGCCACGGTTGTTGAACTCAACTCCTTTGAAGTTAGCGAACAACGATTCAACAGCAGCATTTTCAACTTCAAAAAATGAATAAACACCTTTAAGATCGATTTTGCCAATGCCTTTTCCGCTGATCTTACCATTGTTGCAAACGAAGGATAACAAGTCACCCCTTGTGAAATCATCAACAGAACCAAGGTTGATAAACAAACGAGTATAACCTTCGCTGCTTCTTGGGCTTCGTTCTCCACGCTCACCACGTTCACCTCTGTCATCTGCAGATGAGTTTAAATCTGGTGCATTTTTGTAGTATTCTAAAAAGCGGTTAAACTCTAAAGATGCAAAACGTTTGATTACCTCATCTTTCGAAAGTTCAGCAAACTCATCCATGATACGTGGCATATATTGCTCGATCTGGCTTTCGTTAACTTCTACGTTGTGAACTTTGTGAACTAGTGCAAACAATTGCTTCTCACAAACATCGAATCCGGTTGGAAGCGCAGCTTTTGTAAACTGCTTGCCAATGATCTTCTCAATCTGACGAATCTTACCTAGCTCTTTTGAATTCACGATACAAATTGAAATACCAGTTTTACCTGCACGACCAGTACGGCCACTTCGGTGGGTATAACTTTCTATTTCATCCGGTAAAGAATAGTTGACTACGTGTGTAACGTTGTTAACGTCGATTCCACGGGCTGCAACATCGGTAGCAATTAACAACTGCATGTTACGGTCGCGGAAACGTTGCATTACCTTATCACGCTGTTGCTGAGACAAATCGCCATGCAAAGCATCAGCATTGTAACCATCTTTGATCAGATGCTCAGCCACATCTTGTGTATCCAATTTGGTCTTGCAGAATACTACTGCAAAAATTTCAGGATTGAAATCCACAATGCGTTTCAAGGCAGCGTATTTATCTCTTGCACGTACAATGTAGTACTCGTGCTCGATATTTACGTTACCAGTGTTTTTAGTACCCATGGTTAGCTCGACCGGCGAGTCCATGTAGTTCTTAGCTATCCTTCTTACCTCTGGAGGCATAGTTGCGGAGAATAACCATGTTTTTTTATCGTCAGGTGTAGTAGACAAAATATCGTTAATGTCTTCCTGGAAACCCATGTTTAACATTTCATCAGCCTCATCAAGTACTACATATTTCACGTTCGTGAAATCTATAGCCTTACGGCCAATAATGTCCAACATGCGGCCCGGTGTAGCCACTACAATTTGTACACCGATTCTAATTTCACGCAGCTGCTGCATAATGTTTGCGCCACCGTAAACGGCAACGACATTAGCACCACTGATGTTTTTTGAGAAATTCTTGATGTCGCTAGTAATCTGCAAGCAGAGCTCTCTGGTTGGGCATAAAATTAATGCCTGAGGCTTATTGCTCTTGAAGTCTATCAATTCTAACAGCGGCAAACCAAATGCGGCTGTTTTTCCTGTTCCTGTTTGGGCCAAACCAACAAAATCGTTATTGCCCTCTAACAGCACAGGAATACTTTGTTCCTGAATAGGTGTTGGATTTTCGAAACCTAAATCCTTTACAGCATTAACAACGTCATCACTTATCCCCAATTTACTAAATGGGTTTATCATGTATTATAATTTATTAAGCCGCAAAGGTATGTTTATTTTTTGGAATTTCATTCATTCGTAACTAAATAAAAATCAGCTAATTAATTATCGGAGTCTGTCGGCCGACCTCAATAACTGCTCGTCTTTTCTAATCCCCCGAATTGCAAATAGTGAAAAAATAATAGAAATTAACAGTAAAAAAGCACCGATTTCAACCTTTAGTCCTGTTATTCCACCAGGTATTTGCTGGACACTTATGCCGCATAGCACACTTAAACCGATGATTAGTAATATATTTACCAGTATGACCTTCTTTTGCATGCTCCGGTTCCTGAACAGAAATATCCCCCCCAGGCAAAACAGAGCTGCAGCAATATTGAGCGCGATCGGAACTACAGAAAACTCCACTTTTGATTTGGTGTCAACGGCCTCATTTCTTTGTTCATGCAGCCCGGTTGTATAAAGGCTATAGGTCATTTGATCTGCTTCTTTAGTTAGCAATGGAAAAATGAACAGGCAAAGGAGTGCCATTGAAGCGAGTAAAAGCCATATAGATTGTATGCGTTGTATCATATGATTTCAATAATTTTAACAAATATATTAAAAGGCAAATACTAAGCAATCCGATATCCGATTAAAAAGATAATTTTGTACCATTGATTATGCAACGGTATTTCATTGAATTGTCGTACGACGGCACCGCTTACCATGGATGGCAAATACAGCCCAACGCAATAACCGTACAGGAATGTCTGGATAGCGCATTATCTGTTTACTTCCGACAGCCTATAACTACACTTGGTTGCGGACGTACTGACACCGGTGTCCACGCCACACAGTTCTTTGCACATTTCGACCTTGAGCATGTAGTTAGTCAAGTTGCAGAGGAAAAAGATGCCGTAACCTCCTCGCTGGTTCAAAGGGCCGTAACCGGAATAAATTCTTTATTACCTTATCAAATTGCTGTAAAACAAGTTTTCGAGGTAGATAATATGGCTCACGCCCGTTTCGATGCTATAGAACGGGCTTATCAGTACCATATACATTTTCATAAAGATCCGTTTAAGCTAAACCGTTCCTGGTTGTATAAAGGAAAACTTGATATTGATGCAATGAACGCAGGAGCTAAACTACTTTTAGCACACACGGACTTTTCGTGCTTCAGCAAGTCAAATACGCAAACATTTACCAACAATTGCCGAATTACAGCGGCTTTTTTTGAAAGTAAGGAAGATGGTATACAATTTACCATTCGGGCCGATAGATTTTTAAGAAATATGGTGAGAGCAATCGTCGGAACGTTGGTAAGAGTTGGCAAAAATGAAGTTAATTTAGCTCAATTAACGGAAATTATTGAAAGTAAGAACAGAAGTAATGCCGGGCAGTCTGTTCCGGCTTGCGGCCTATATTTAGTAAAAGTGATTTATCCTTTTGTACCATAAATATGTCTAGAATAACAGGTGATGCGTTTAATGTCAGCTTATTGAAAAGGGTCTTTCAATATGTTAAGCCTTACCGCAAAATTTTTATTCTGTCCCTTATATTAACAATACTGCTCGCTTTAATCGCGCCGGCGCGACCGTTCCTCATTCAGCATACGCTGGACAATTATATTATGAAGGGAAATTATAATGGTTTGTTATCAATGACCATATTGATGCTGGTACTATTAGTGCTTCAGGCCGGAATACAATTTAGCCATACGCTGCTCACCAATACCCTTGGTCAGTCGGCTATACGCGACCTCAGAATCAATGTATTTAACCACATTACTAAACTTAGGTTAAAATATTTCGACAACACGCCTATAGGTCAACTGATTACGCGTACGGTATCTGATCTTGAAACGATTGCAGAGATTTTTTCTGAAGGCTTGATTGTAATAATCGGTGATATATTGATGGTAATCGTAATTATTGGGGTAATGGTGTATCGGGACTGGGCACTTACTTTAGTTGTATTGTTACCTATGCCGTTGTTAATTTTTGCAACCTCAATCTTCCAAAAAGCCATCAAGGCTGCATTTCAGCAGATCCGTACCGAAGTATCTAACCTCAATACTTACCTGCAGGAACATATCTCCGGGATCTCTATTATTCAATACTTTGCAAGAGAAGAGCAGGAGTACAAAAAGTTTGTAAAGATCAATGCCCGTTATCGTGATGCCAATATTCAGTCTAACTGGTATTATTCTATTTTCTTCCCTGTAGTCGAGATCATATCAGCCATGTCTTTGGGTTTACTCGTTTGGTATGGTTCAAAGAGTATCCTCGAAAAA
>JAPSHM010000279.1 GCA_031179845.1 Pedobacter sp. | reverse complement strand
TGAATATAGAACAGCTTGATGTATTTAAAGCACTTTCCAATAAAACGAGATTGGAGATCCTTAAATGGTTGAAAGATCCTGAAGCGAACTTTCCTGAGCAGATTCATGCTGGATTCGAAGTTGGAGTTTGTGTTGGTGAGATCCAGAGAAAAGCTGGATTAACCCAGTCAACTGTATCCGAGTACTTATCTATTCTTCAGCGTGCCGGCCTGGTCGAATCCACCCGGGTAGGGCAATGGACTTATTACAAACGTAAGGAAGCAGCCTTTGAGGAGCTGAGTAAAATTATCCAATCTGACATTTAAAATAACAAATATGAATACCGACAATTTATTCAGACCGTTTAGTCTGAAATCACTAAATATAAAAAACAGGATTGTAATGGCGCCAATGACGCGGTCATTCTCTCCCAATGGCATACCTACTTCAGCTGTAGCTGCGTATTATCAAAAAAGGGCAGTAGGTGAGGTTGGACTGATCCTTTCTGAAGGAACAGTGATTGACCGAATCTCCGCTTCCAATGATCTCAATGTTCCTCATTTCCATGGAACGGAGGCGCTGTTGGGGTGGGAAAACGTGATTAAAAGCGTTCATGGTGAAGGAGGAAAAATGGGTCCGCAGATCTGGCACATGGGTATTATGGAAAACCACCATTCTGGATGGCTTCCATCTGAACCTTTTGAAGGCCCTTCAGGCCTGAACAAACCAGGTTTCAACAACGGGAATACCATGAGCGAAAATGACATTACGGAGGCGGTGCTTGCCTATGGCCGTGCAGCAGCTGAGGCAAAACGTCTGGGGTTTGATACCGTCGAAATTCATGGTGCCCATGGTTATCTGATTGATCAGTTCTTCTGGGAGGGCACAAATCTGCGTACAGATGGTTATGGTGGAAAGAACTTGATAGATCGCAGTCGCTTTGCGATTGAAGTGATTAAAGAAGTGCGCAGACAAGTAGGAGAAGATTTTGTTATCATCCTTCGTCTATCACAATGGAAGCCCTCAGATTATACTTACCAGCTGGCAAAAACACCGCAGGAGCTGGAAGCTTGGCTAACACCTATGGCGAATGCAGGCGTAGATATTTTCCATTGTTCTCAACGTCGTTTCTGGGAACCGGAATTTGAAGGTTCTGACTTGAACTTTGCCGGATGGGCAAAAAAAATAACCGGAAAAGCAACAATTACCGTAGGTTCTGTAGGGCTGAATGGTGAATTTCTCGCAGCATTTTCGGGAGAAAGTTCTGAGCCAAGCTCATTAGACGAATTGATGCGTCGTATGGATAGAGGCGATTTTGACCTTGTAGCAGTAGGCAGGCCGTTGCTGTCAGATCCAAACTGGGTAAAGAAAATTAGAGAAGGACGCACTGGAGCGTTAAAAGGCTTTACTAAAGCTGCACTTAGTCAACTGGTTTTGGATTAATCCATTGTTGTTAAAATTTTAAAAGGGCTGTTCATATTAAGTTAGGAGCAGCCTTTTTAATTGGATTTTCGCATGAGATAATTTTCAAGGACTTGTCCCTGTAAATGGTTTTGCTGGGTTTCAACACAGTTAAAGCCTTGTTTTTCAAAAAATGGCCTGGCTGACTTGCTAACGTCAGCCGTCAGCGAACTGATGCGATGTTGTTTTGCGTACGCCTCCAGTGCCTGGTATAGTTGACTAGCCAAGCCTTTCCGTTGCTGGTCTTTGTGGACGTAGAAAACATCGATATATCCTAACTGGGTGATGCTGGCAAAGGCTTGTATTTGCTCATTTGATTCTGCTACCAGAAAATGTTGCTGGCTAATGCGTTCTTCCCATTTTAACCGGTCGCTGCCTAGCGCAGCCCACACATTGCGCTGATTGCTGTCGTATTCTTCGCAGACCGCCAGAATGGTCTGCTGAAAGAGTTGAATGATTTCTGGTATGTCCTCTAAATGCGCTCGCCTTAGATTTGTCTTCGGTTTTAACCGCATGCTCAGGATCGGGTACGGTTTACCAGCGGCATCATGGTCAGTCCTAGCCACCGTTTCAAACCCCATGTGCAAATAGAAGCCAACCGCCTCCTGGTTCTGCTCGTTCACGTCTACGGCATTTGCACAATGGTGTTGAATGGCAAAAATCAGCAGTGCTTTTCCGATGCCAAGTCCTCTTGCCCTTGGGTGAATGAATAACATCTGAATATCGGTTTGATGTAGACCGATAAAGCCCTGTATTTGGTTATTTTGTGAGATAAAGAATAGCTGAACCTGACCAAAATATCGTTCAAGGATCAATGGCTTGTAGTACTCAATGTCGCCTGGTAACAGAAAATCATGTGTCGCCCTTACGGATTCTTCCCAGATCTGGATCAGTTTAGGATAATGGATTTTTGTTGCAGGTTGTATGTCGTAGATTACCATTTTCTTTGCTTTCGGCTTATCATCTAAGGAATACACAAAGATAATAACCGAGGTGGGATTTTGTTCAAGGACTTTCCGCCACGGATAACAGATGAGAACGGATTTTTTAAGCCGAGAAAATATTGATTCTTTGCATTATATAAGAACTGATTTCTTCAGCATTAGCATATACCATAAAATGCCCAGCACCCTTTATGATCACATCAGGTTTGCAATATCTCATAGGTAGCGTAATGTCCTTATTGCCGTGGATATGAGTTAAATTCTTAGGCTTGTCCGAATTTCTCCATTCTAATATGCTAGTCAATGCCCATTTCATAAAAATTGGATTACTATCTGAGATCATTGATTTGAGTAAAATTTTTTCTTCAGAAGTTTTGCCACCTAAAAGTGTTGATGGGATAAATCTAGCCTGTTTAATTAAGCTTGCAGTTAACATTCTATGCAACTTCAATTTACCCGCAAATTTAAAATACCAGGGGAGCTGGTTACAGCTCGGCACGCTCGAAATCAAGAATGTGTGAATTGGATTTAGTTTTTTTGCAATTTCAGTAGCCACCATGCCACCCATTGACAAACCAATCAAATAAAATGGAGTAGTGTGATCAATGCTTAAGGCAAGTCTAATTGCATAGTCCTCCAATAGTTCATCAGGCATAGGAATGATCCAGTCCAAATATATCAATTCAATATCCGCTGGAAAAATAAGATTTCTAAAGACTCGCCTATCGGCACCTAAACCACTAATGAAGTAAATTCTCAATTTCCCACTCATGCTCAATATTTGTCATTAACAAGGCGTTGTCAAATTTAACAGAACCTTTTGGGAAAACGTCTTCGTTCTCGAAGAAACTTGATTTTACATGCAATACATCTAGTGGCTGGACTTTCCAGTTGTACGTATTTAATTTAAGGCCTTCAAACTTTTCTTTGTTGGGTGAATAACCCAGTTTGCCACATTTAAAAAAGTCAGATGCATTGTCTAAAGTCTCGAAAATAGAGTTATCATTAAAAATATTAGATTCAACTGCATCAATCAGTGTTTCAGTGTCATCTGAACTCTTGAAGTCGATATGATAATTACCATTTCCTTCTTTTACATTGAATTTTGCGTAATAATGTTTACCTGGAAATAGTCGACCACCTACAAGTGTATTGAATCGTAAAGAAGTATCTCTACGTGGAATGTAAACTCCAGTTTTGGTTTCGCCATTTTCATCCCATTCAACTGCAATTCTATGCGCCCCATTTTCTGAGTTTATTCCAACAAACGCCGGTAAGCCCTTAGGTTTTGTATTTTTAAGTCTGATCAGACAAATCCCTACAATTGCCTTTCCTTTGTAGACAATTGGTCTGAATGGGAAGGGAATGATTTTTTCTATTACTTTAAGATCAGCGGTAAAATTGATTAGAATTCGTCGCTCTATGTAGCCATGTAGGATCGGAATCTTCATTTTTTATTTGGAGTAATAGTATGTAATGAATTCCTGAATATATGTATAATAACAGATATTTGCGAGTGCGTATCAAATCTGTTCCTTAATATTTTATCCATGCCTAGAATCGTCTTAAAAACCTATATCGACGCTGATCAACAGACAGTTTTCGATCTAGCACGTAGTATTGATCTGCACCAGGTGTCCAGAATGCATCATATTCCGCTAGGTCTTTATGAGGTAGACTTTGTGATTCTAGATCATATCGATTGGCCATCTGCCGTATGTAAAAATGCCTTTGGTGTCTGCCCTGTGAATTTTTTGAATTCTCTGATAAAGTGTGATTGGTCAAAAAAACCGGCAGCCAATACCGAATCAAAACGTCTGTGATCCAACGATGTGTGGATGATCAATGATTTCATCCGGACGATGTCTGAAAATTGCTTGGGTGTCGCACCCACAATTCTTCTAAACCGCTTCTCAAAAGCATCAATGCTGATGCAGAGCTGGTTTGAAAGTTCCCTGACACTAAGTGTCCCATTTGCTTTCTGTATCTTTTCGACAGCATGAGCGATAAGCAGATCATGTCGGTGAGCGCAAAGTCTTGAAATAAAAAATTGTTGAACAATATTTACTTTTCTATGTATAGATTGCTGAGCCTCCATTTGTTCCTGTAGCGCCATTAATGCTGAAGGGGCGAAAAAAAGATCCAGGTTAACACTGGATTCAAATAAATCATGCATAGGTAAATCCAGAAATGCTCTGGCACCTCCCACTTTAAAATGAACCAATATATTTTCGCTGGCATCTGCATATTCAGCCATCCTGTAAGATTTCCTTAAGCCGGAGATAGAGAACATGGGCAGCGCGATATGGCCGCTTTGATTATTCAATCCTACATGACCCCTTAATCGAATTGCAGCAACTACAGTTGTGTCAGGCAACAGGCGGTTTACTATGGGATGCATGTTTTCTACAACCATAAAAGATCTAATGTATGGGCGTAAATAGGGAACCGGTTCAAATACTTGCATCATAATAAAAGTACAAATTTACTTATGTAAGTCCAACCATTTCCAAATCGCTTTACCAATTTCTTCTGCTGAATCTTCTTGTAGGTTATGATGCCCTGTGACGGTTATATGGGTCTGATTCGGCCAGCGCAAACAGGCCTTTTTTTCATTGACGGCTAAAGTACCCGGACTTGCTTCGATAAATAATTTAGGAATACTGCTTTCTGCAAGCCAATTGCTATTTTCATGTACGACCTTAATAATTTCAGTGGGTTCTCCGCCTATAGGCAACTGACGGGCCCAGCTGAGCATCGCACGTCGGTCCTCACCCGGCTCAAAAAACGGCCGTCTGTATTCCGTAATTTCCGCTTGCGAAAGGCTACGTAAAATAGTTTTTGGCAAATTAAACTCGATGAAAGAATTCTCAAGGAGCACCATTTTCTCGCCTTGTTCTGTACGTAGTTTTTGAAAGGTTTCACGGGCGGCACCTGGCACTTCTTCCCAGGAACGTGGCATTGTGAGGGCTTCCATATATA
>JAPSHM010000278.1 GCA_031179845.1 Pedobacter sp. | reverse complement strand
CTTTCCATGAAGTGGGCTACCCGGATTACAGCAGCACCGGATTCGGCTGGCCTGTGGCTCCTGCGCACCTGGGCATCCTGCTCAAGGATCGAGGTTATTGAGCTTTATGATGATCGTACCGGGGCGGCCGTTTTTGACATGGTCGATCTCTCTTTGAATATAGTCTAAGAACCTTTGCTGCAAATTGAATTGAGCTACCAGCAAGTGCTGGAAGTCGATCATATCCTCGGTATTAGGTGCTTTCTTACTTTTATTGAGGAAGCCAAATAAGTTTTCCAATTCCCTCAACATTGGCTCATGAGCAGTGAGCAGGATCTGGTCAGTATAAAATCTGGCTGTAATTTCATTTAAGTTCCCGGTTGCCAATAAACCAAGATATTCCTCCCTGCCATTTATTTGCCTTTTAACCAGGGCTACTTTGGCATGTACCTTCAGGTCTATGTTACTATATACGATCCTTACCCCGGCCGCTTTCATTTTTTTAGCCCACTTGATGTTGTTGGCCTCGTCAAACCGTGCCTTTAGCTCAACCATGACCACTACCTTTTTTTTGTTTTTGGCGGCCGTGATCAGCGCGTTGACAATTCTTGAATCATCGGCGACACGATAGAGGGTAGTGAATATTTCCGTAACATAATGGTCGTTTGCTGCCTCATTGAAAAAACGAAGGACCGGATCGTAACTTTGATAGGGAACATTAATCAGAATATCTTTCTTCAGGATCAGTTCAAACAGCGTTTCTTTTTCGCTGATGTGGACAGCCTGACCAGCTGGCCATTTTGTATAACTGAACTCAGGACCATTTAACGGAAAACGATTGAGGTCCTTCAAATTATGGTAAGCGCCCCCTACAACAATGGAAGCCTTCTGAAGATTCAACGCATAAATAATGTAATACAAGCTTCTAAGGGGGATCCCAGGTTCACATAAAACCCGTGTAGCGAAGCCAAAATCACGAGTTTCAAGCTGACGCTCCAGGGCAGTAGTGATGTCTTCATCCTCCTCCGTCTCGATCTTCAACGCCGCATCCCTGGTAATTTTGAGGTTAAAAACCCCTTTGATCACGTCCACCGGAAAAAGATAGGAGATATTGTGCTTGATGATGTCCTCAAGGAAGACTACATACTTGCCCCCATTATCTTCTAACGCATACAAACGTGCGATACTGTCAGACGGAATGTTGATGAGTTCCAGTCGTTCGCGACCCTGTTTATCTTCAAGGATAACAAGTTGGTACAACTTATTATTCTCCGCAAAGAAATCCGTAAGGTCATCGTCAATACAAACTGAATGGATGTATGCCAGCACTTCGGTAAAAAAAACGTGAGAAACTTTGGCAGATATATTTTTGGGAACAGGGGTATTATAGATCCAGTGAATTTGACGATTTGCCAACTCGGGAAGTATCTGTCCTATAATAACCGCACCAAACTTTCGCTGTTGTCTGTCGACCTCTGCTTTTGCAAGTTCGTAATTACTCAGTCCATCAGTTCCCTTATCGTGCTCATCTATCGCCATTAAAACCGGCATTCTTACCCGATAAAATTCATCAAGATTTGACGAATATATGGAAAGGAATTTGATGCGTTCCAGCAGTGGTACGGTAGGATCTTCCGCCTCCTGCAACACACGTTCATTGAAACTTAGCCAACTTAAATCCCTGTTATAGAAAGCAGATTCTTCCATCCTATGACTACATCGTTACCATAGCCGAAGCGGTGATAAAAGCAAGTACCGCAGCAACAATCCCGAACATAAATACGTTATAGGCTACCCTCAACAAGCGGTATTTCCGACCAAGAACAACTCCTTGAGCGTATACATCCTTGATCAAACTGCCATATAAAAAATCACGATCCTCCATCATCTTCAACATTCCACCTTCATAATCTGTTAGGCTCATTCGGTAAAAATTTCCGAAAAATAGCAGGTTTACCCGTTTTTCCTTGATGTCTTCCGGCGTAAAAACCCCTTCAGGTATGGAGGGCCTTGTGGCAAGAATAGAAAATACCATGGTCACCACGCAAATGATCAATAACAATAACGTGGGTATGATCAAATGTGGATTATCTTCCAATTTGCGCAGCAGCAAACTCAAAATAACCGACAAAATAATTGAATTGGTCGAAATCATAATATGGGCTTTATTATCTGCCATATCGCTTAAGCGCTGATGGTTTGTAGAAGAAATCCTAAACATGGTTTCCACTCCCCGCTCTGGCCTGTCATCATTTCTCTTATTTTTCTCTTTTTTTGAAACTACTGTTGCCTCAACTTCTGGCTGGGTAATTAGCTTGTTCTCCATTTCGGCGAGGTTCTGTGCTTTCTTATCATTTAATATTTTCTGGCAAAAATCGGTATGGTAATGGTGGTTTTTGAATAAAGCGATCGTCTTTGCCCGCCACACATTTCTATCAATCTCTGTATTGCAAAAGGCTTGGGCCTCTTTGCGCATTAGCTTATTTCTTTGTTTAAAGTTATCACTGCCCAGGTGATATAAATCAGCATCGCAAACAATTTGTTGAAGCAAGCCGACAGGATTTTGTGGCATTTTGGTGGCCAGGATACATCCACTAACCTGATCGATCACTTTCTGGTCAACTTGCTTTTCTGTCAGGAAAGCGCGTGCAATTCCTTCCCCACAGTCTTCATGCTTACTGCAATCGAATAAATACCCCAGATCATGGAACCAACTGGCGGCAACAACAATAAAAAATTCCTCATCAGCCAGCTGATAATGATTGGCTATCCTTACTGCATTTTCCACTACCTGCTCAGTATGCTGTAAGTTGTGATAGGTAAAGCGCTCATCATTATGCGCGTGAAAGAGGCCTGCGACATGGGCACGAAGCTGATCTAATATTTCCCGGTACTGCATTTTTATATTATTTCTTAGATAGAACGTTTACGCGTAAACATGTTTAGTTCAAAGGCTAAATATGGACTTTTAATTTCTATATTTTAAAAATAGTTCAAAAGATGTTAAAAACATAACTTTGAAGCATATTGCGAAATTAGCAAAAGGTATAAACCAGGAATAATGGACGACATCAATAATAAAGAAGATATACAATACCTCGTAGAATCCTTCTACAGTAACGCGTTGACAGATCCGCTTATCGGCCCAATTTTTAAGGAAGCGAATTTTGTCTTAGACGCTCATATTCCGACAATGGTATCCTTTTGGGAAACGATCTTGTTTGATGTGATCACCTATAAGGGCAACCCGATGTTGAAGCACCTGGAACTGAATCGAACTGTAGCCTTAGATCCCATTCATTTTGAACGCTGGATGAAAATCTGGACTGAAACCGTATCAAAAAAATTTGAAGGACCATTGGCAGAGAAAGCGATCATCAGAGCGAAATCCATTGCACAGTTGATGGAGTATAAAATTGGAAAAACACAGGTTCGTTAAAAAACACAGGCTGGTTAAAGAACCAGCCTGTAAGCATAATCGGAAAAAAGAGTAAGGATTAACGGATGTGGGAAAAATAGACGCCGTTACCAGTTTCGTTTTCTCTAACCCATGCCGTAATTAGCGTATGATCTACAGAAGTCAAAACAGCATGATGATCCGAATGCTGCCCATCTGTTAGCGCTATCGACGCTTTCAAGCCATCCGAATTCAGATAATTCAAAATTATTCTTGCTGCACCATTTGTCCCATGACTCATTTTCATATTGCCATGGTTATGGCTCTTTTTCAGGTTGTCATGGTTATGGCTTTTTTTCACCGTTTCAACTTCGACTGACAGTGGTTCTTCAAAAACGACCGCCATCCTGCCATCGTTTAAAGCAATCATCTGGGGATGCCGACCTGAAACACTAAGCAAATTACGGTTACGAAACCCATTGCCTGTGGCATTGGTAGATGTATGATACAGTCCGGAGCCGCCACCGGCAGTAAACCAGGTAGCCTGCAGACCTTGTTTGTTTGCGGCAAGACTTGGCCCCGAATGCGGACAACCTGTTATTTCCCAGTTGTCCTTGCTGATCGTTTCAGCTGAACTGAATGTCCTTCCATTGTCAGCCGACTTTATATACGCCATATCCCTGATTTGTTGATCTGCCAAGGCATTGGGGACCTCTATATTTCTGTAAGCTAAATGGATGGTTCCGGCTTCATCTGTAAGTATATCTGTTCTGCAGCACTCACAGGTACCCTTATCCAGGCAAGTGTCCACTACGAACCCAGTTCCTTTTTCGGTACGGGAAAAGAACAAGGCGGACCCTTTGATCGATTTTCCGTACCTTCCATCCAGCCAGATCGCAGCAACTTCACCATCATTCAAAGTTGCTATATCGAAAAAGTTGCGACCATAAGCATGCGTCGTGTCGGAATGTAAAAAGCTGGCTTCAGACCAATGCTTCCCGCGATCAGTAGAAAAGCTATAATAAATAGCCCCTGCATAAGGATTCTGCTCTTCTGTAAAGCGTTTTGCAAAAAGGGCGAACACTGTTCCGTCTGCTTTGAAAGCGACCTTAGCCATACTTTCCGCCGATGAACTGCATCCAACCGAAGGAGGAACAGTTACCGGCACGTCGAATTTATTACTTTTGGTATTGTAAGTGGCGTACTTCAGTTGGTACAAACCATTACTATTCTTTTCCGTCCAGCACAGCACCGCATTCCCTTCGTGGTCTTTTGTGAAAAATGGGCCTGCAGCTTCCGCACCAACAGTGCTTAATAACTGTGGCTCAGACGGCTCAGCCTTCCTGCTACAGGCGCTAAAAAGCAGAAAAGTGCTCATCAATGTTATGGCTAACTTCGTCATAAAAATTTTTAAAACAAGTATTTAATGTTTAAACCACCGTAACCATTTATTGTTGGTGACGGATTAAAGTAGGCCGGTTGGGCGCCGTTGAATCCTACAGCATTCAAAGCCACGATAGAACTGAACTTCCTATTCAGCAGGTTATCCACCCCGCCGTAAACATTGACTTCCAGAAACTTCTGAAGCTTTTTCCTATACCCAATTTTAGCATTCCAAATTTCATTGGAAGGATTATAAACAGAATTCGCGTCATTCAAAGGGAGACGGTCGTTGTAAAAGTAGGTCCCGTAAAAATAGAGGCCGAACTTACTTTCCAAATCTACACCTATATTGACCACCCAAGGCGCAATGCCCGTGAGCTTATTCCCACTAAAATCAGCAGTAGCTTCACCCTGGGCATTCAGCGTTTTATAATCTTTAAAGCTAAAATCGGAATAAGTAAGCGCAGCGAAAGGCCGCAAACTTATCGATCCACTTTCTGCAGTGGTTTCCAGTAACTGGTAGGATAGCGACAATTCAACGCCGTTATGACTGGTTTTCCCTGAATTGTGGTAAATGGTTATACCCTGTTGTACCGATTGCGCGATCAGCTCTCC
>JAPSHM010000277.1 GCA_031179845.1 Pedobacter sp. | reverse complement strand
AGATTTTTTTTCTCCCGTAAACCCAGGTAGTTTCACGCCAAAACAGGGATTCTATACTAGTCAGCTCGGTTTAAAAGCTCATTTCTTTACCGATAGCTTCCCCGATCTGGATGAAAAACAATATGATATTGCCATTTTCGGAGTTCAGGATGACCGTGCCGCAGTCAATAATGAAGGTTGTGCTTTGGGTCCTGACTATTTCAGGGCACAATTTTACGGTTTAAACGAGGGTGCTTTCAGCACAAGGATCATTGATCTGGGAAATATCCGGGCAGGGGCATCAATTACAGATACCTATGTGGCAGTAAAAACAGTGGTGTCCGAGCTGATTAAGCTCGATATCCTGCCGGTGATTATTGGCGGGGGACAAGACCTCACCTATGCGCAATACCTTGCCTATGAAAACCTTGAGCAGAAAGTAGACCTGGTGGTGGTCGATAGCAAGTTTGATCTTGATGAAGAGGATCAGGAAGGACTGGCTGCCAAATCTGATACCTATCTGAATAAAATCCTGCTACACCAGCCAAATTATTTGTTCAATTTCAGCAACGTCGGTTACCAAACCTATTTTGTAAATCAGGACAGTTTAAAGGTCATGAGTAAATTGTATTTCGACGCACACCGCCTTGGCGAGTTTACAGATGACATTACTTTAACGGAGCCTATTATCCGCAATGCGAGCATGATCAGCTTTGACATTGGTGCGATCCGATCATCCGATGCAGGTGCAAATGCCAACGCCAGTCCGAATGGGTTCTACGGTGAACAGGCCTGCGCCATCACCCGGTATGCCGGGATGAATGATAAGCTCAGTTCCATCGGGTTCTATGAATTCAATCCTGCGTTTGATCAAAATGGACAAACGGCAATGCTCCTCGCTCAAATGGTATGGTATTTTGTGGATGGCTTTTACAACCGGAAAAAGGATTTTCCACTAAGGCCAAAATCACAATACCTCATTTACAGGGCGAGCTTGAATGATGGTTCTGCGGAAATGCTTTTTGTGAAAAGTAAAAAATCAGACAGGTGGTGGATGCAGGTGCCGTACCCTACAGGTATTTCTAAGAACGAAAGGTATCATCTGGTGCCTTGTCGCTATGATGATTATACAACCGCTGTGAATGGAGAAATGCCCGATTTATGGTGGCGAACCTTCCAGAAATTATTATAATATTACCTACATTCGTTCGTTTTAATCGTGGTTCATTGTACATTTGGCCTGGATCACAAGACTAAACTTTAATTCAATAATATGAAATCTATGAAAAAGTTCGCATTAATTGCAGCGTGTTTATTGCCCGTTGCTGTGATGTCTCAGGGCAAATTCACCATAAACGCTAAAGTTGGCAACCTCGGTTCGCCGGCAAAAGCTTTTTTACAGTACGGTTCCAGAGCCAATCCAATCGTTGATTCAGTAGAGGTTGTAAACGGAAAGTTTACCTTTTCGGGACCTTTATCAACGATAAGCCAGGCAGCATTATTTATCAAGCACGACAATGCACCTGTTGCACGTGGAGTGATTGCCGATGCTTTTCTATTCTATCTTGAGCCAGCCACCCTACAAATTGAGTCAGCTACCGATTCGGTAAAACATGCTGCAGTTAAAGGGTCAAAAATAAATGAAGTCAATGAAAAATATAAAGTATTGACGAAACCGGTGCTCGAAAAGAATGCGGCCCTAATGACCGAGTATTATGGAAAAACTCCAGAACAACGGAAAGATGAGGCTTACATGAAGACCGTTTATAGTCGCGATGAAGCCATAAGGAAAGAGATCAATGCCTTAAACAAACAATTTTATGCAGCTCATCTTGATTCATATGTTGGTTTAGTAGCCTTTCAGGGAACTATTGACCTTGATGGAGACCTTGCAGGTTCAGAAGCCGAATTTAATAAGTTTTCAGCAGCAGTTCAGTCGACCGACCTAGGAAAAAGCATTTCCCAGACCCTTGCTTCGGCTAAAAAGACAGGCGTTGGTCAGATGGCAATGGATTTCACGCAGAATGACGTGAACGATAAACCGGTTAAGTTATCCGACTTCCGCGGGAAGTATGTGCTGCTTGATTTCTGGGCATCATGGTGTGGCCCATGCCGCGAAGAGAATCCGAATGTGGTTAAAGCCTATCAGACTTATAAAGATAAAAACTTCACCGTCCTGGGTGTTTCCTTAGATCAGCCAGGTAAAAAAGCAGACTGGTTGGCGGCAATCGAAAAAGATGGCCTGACATGGACGCATCTGTCGGATTTGAAAGGCTGGGAGAATGCAGCTTCGAAACTTTATGGCGTACGTGGTATTCCCGCAAACTTTCTGATCGATCCGTCAGGTAAGATCGTTGCGAAAAATATCAGAGGTGAAGAGTTACAAAACAAGCTTGCGGAGTTATTAAAGTAAAAAATAACCATTCTCCTCAAAGACTGGAATCTTTTGCCTGAAGAAGGCAAAAGTTCCTAGGCCTTCTCGGAGAAGGTAATTTTTTTTGGTCAGGAAAGGAATTGTTCTCCTCAAAGACTGGAATCTTTTGCCTGAAGAAGGCAAAAGTTCCTGGGCCTTCTCGGAGAAGGTAATTTTTTTTGGTCAGGAAAGGAATTGTTCTCCTCAAAGACTTTGCACTAATTTTACTTGTTTTTAGACCATATCATGATGAATGATCTTTGATCAAACGGTGGCATGAGTGATTGGGTATGCTTAATGAAACCACAGCTTTCAAGGAAAGGGATCAATGGATCATTTTCGAGTACCTCAATCCAATGGGCATCATAAGATTTTGTAACAGAAAGACACTTTTGCCATAACGAACTACAAACTTCAGGAAGATCATGTTCTGGTAAGATGAAGAACGAAGAATAATGGAGTGCTTTTTTACCGAGTAGAATATCGGGAAAATTGGGCGAGTGCTTGAAAATAGCAAAGCCTACAGGTTCATTGTCGACAGATACAATAATCATTTGCGTGCTGAGGTCGTTCAGCTCATTGATGGCACTCTCATAATTTAGTTCCGCTTTAATATAAATGAGCAAACCGGACGGGGGTGTGACATTGGCATACATTTCCCTGATTTGAGCCTCCCGAAGGAAGAATAGTTGACCTATCCCGTCCTCTGAACCGACTGTAAATTTTGATACTATATTCATTTTGATTTAAATTTCTCAGTAAAAGTAGGTGAGATTTAAATCGGTACACGATACAGAAAATGAAAAAAGGATCGGTACAGTTTTGGGTCATTGTCAAATTATAATGAAAGATTGCCCGATCTTTTGAATAGCCTCCAGTTCTCCAAAGCTGATCTGTTGTGAGAAAACCGCTCTGAAATGATAGTGATAAGCATTTGTAAAGGAAAACGTTGTGCCAGGTGTAAAAAGGATATGGTTCTCTTTGCAACGGGCATAGAACACTTCCATGTCTGTACCTGGGGGTAATCGGCTCCAGATGCTATAACCTCCTTTTGGAACCTGGGAATAAGCGCTTTCCGGGAAATACGCGTTGAAATGGTTTAAGAGCTGAAGGGACTGCTTATACAACTGGCGTCGAAATGACCTGAGGTGCCGGTCGTAGCCTGCGGATCTTAGTAGTTTTACAATCACCTCTTGGTTAAAAGGGGAGACAGATCTTCCCAATGAAAACTTTAGCTGCTCTATTTCTGAAAAGAAACGTCCTGCCGCTACCCAACCCAAACGAATGCCAGGTGCAATGCTCTTTGAAAAAGAAGAGACCGTGATCACCGATCCACTGGTATCGAAATTTCGTATGGTAGATGGCCTTGCACCATTGAAGTAAAGGTCGCCATAAACATCATTTTCAATGATAGGGACGTTGAAGTAGCAGGCAAGTGAAAGCAATTTCCTCTTGTTTTCATCTGTCATCAAAATGCCTGTAGGGTTATGGAAATTAGGTGTCAACAGGATGCTTTTTATTTGGTTGTCTTTGCAAACTTTTTCAAGATAATCGATATCGAACCCACTGTTGAACCTTACCGGTATTTCAACCGTTCTCAAACGAAGGCTTGCAATAACTTGGAGAATAGAAAAAACGCATGGGCTTTCAATGGCAATTATATCACCTGGTACTGTTATGGCTGCTAATGAAATGTAAATGGCCTGCAAAGCTCCGTCTGTAATGATTAGTTCCTCTTGGCGGATCAGGGCTCCATGTGCTGCAGATCTCCTGCTCAGGAGCTCCCTGAGTTCTTCCGCGCCATTAGCCGGATAATAACGAAGCAATGCGGCACCTTTTTCCCGGATCACCTCCTGCATGGTTCTAAGTAACAACTTTTGTGGTACAAGATGATCTGATGGGTTCGCTGCATGTAAAGCAGCATAACCAAAATGGTCTCTCCGATCAGTCGTCAAGACAATGTTCCGCTCAAATACGGGGTCTTTGGGTACAGGAAGTAAATCAGGCTGCAATTCGGATATCTCTTTCTTAGCCTGAGCAGCAACAATATAACCAGACCGGGGAATGCTTACTGCCAACCCTTTAAAAACGAGATAATCATATCCACTTTGAACTGAGCTGGTGCTTAGGTGATACTCTTGCTTTACCCGTCTTACGGACGGCAACTTATCCCCAGGTCTTAAGATGTCTTTTTCAATGTGATCCTCAATAATAGAAGTGAATATCTTGAATTTATAATCTCTCATTGGAACACGGGGCTTAAACTTCAAAAGTAGGGGAAACTAAATAGAAAACGGGAATCCCAATTTTAATTTTTAAATTGCACATTCAGAAAAATTGGACTATGAAACCATATATTTTACTTGCCTTTTTGCTGTTTGGCTTAAGCTTTTCAATTAAAGCACAGCAAAAAATGCCCACTGCGCAGGAGATGACAGTGAAGAATGTTGATGAGCTTGAAAAACGATTGAAGCTGACTGCCACACAAAAAAGTGTGATTTATAACTATGTGTTTGACATGTCCAAGCAGCAGTTGGAGCTAATTAAAAGGCAGCAGGCGGGAACATCCAAGGAAGATGATGTGACGAAATTCTATAAGGTTCAGAATGAAACCAATGACAACATCAGGACGATCCTGAAAGGAAGCCAGTTGCAGGAGTTTGAAAAAGTGTTGGAAGACAGGCTGAATGGTGTAACACAGAAGAAGAAAAAGAAAAGAGGACAAGAGAAAGAAGAGGTTGTTACAGGGATTTCAGGATTAAAATTGCAACCCTAGTAAAAGCTTAACACTTATATAAAGGAATGGGTCTGGCCGCGAAAGCCAGACCCATTCCTTAATTTGTATCTTTTTACTTATAAAAATATTATACGAGGTCGAAGCCAATGTCCTCTCTGAAATATTTTCCGTCAAAATAGATGCGAGCAGCGTCTGCGGTAGCAGCTTGTAGCGCATCAAACTGTGTTTCTTGTAAACTCGATACGGC
>JAPSHM010000276.1 GCA_031179845.1 Pedobacter sp. | reverse complement strand
TGCCGTCAGGCGTGTAAGTAACCATATCAGGTAGCGCACCTACTGTAATTTCTGCAACTTTGCTGTAATCGCTGGTTTTGAAAATTACAACTTTACCATTTGCCTGTTTATCTGTGGCTTCAATTGCAGCAGCGAGTTTACCATCATGTACACTCAGACTGTTTACAGCAGCGCCATATGAACTTATGGTAATTGAATGAACTACCTTCATGTTGGAAGGATCTTTGAAATCGATCACGTCAATTTGTTTCAATTCAGGCAGGCCATCTTCGATTTGATTGTTAACTACAAACAGCTTGTTTGTAACCGGATCAAATGCCGATATTTCTGCGGCGCCTTCTCCACCGATATCTAAGGAACCAATTTCTGAAAAAGACGTAGCATCTTCAATCTGCTCAGTTGGTTTCGGGTCTTTCTTGCAGCTACTTAGGCCAAATGATATTAATAATGCGATTAGTAAGGGTTTTCTCATATGTATACTTAATTTCATATGCGAAAATAGCTTAGACATATGAGTGGTAGTTGAATTTTATGTAATGATACTGTTAAGGCAAGGTTTCCTTTTACTGGTGATGTTCTGTTAACAGATGGCGACAATTGATTGGTACAGAAATGCCCGCCTGGATCATACCTTGTTAGGTTAAAATAAATATGTTATTATTGTCTTATAGACCAAATCAAATCATTCAATTGATGACCGAACTAACCAAAGAAAAAAGTGCTGCGGCATACCTGCTTAGCGCGCCTGTTATTGTAGCTTCCCTCGGCTATTTTGTAGATATTTACGATCTTTTACTATTTGGAATTGTCCGTATTCCCAGTCTGACAGAATTGGGACTGGACGAAATGGCTGTTTCTATTGAAGGTGCCAGTATTTTAAACTGGCAGATGACCGGACTATTGCTAGGTGGAATTCTTTGGGGTGTGCTGGGAGACAAGAAAGGTCGCTTATCGGTACTTTTTGGCTCCATAATCACCTACTCTATAGCAAACTTTGCTTGTGGCTTTGTCCAGGATGTAATGGTGTATAAGATCTTGCGCTTTATAGCCGGGATCGGACTTGCAGGAGAACTTGGTGCCGGGATTACCCTGGTGTCTGAAAGCTTGCCTAAGCGGCTCAGGGCGATAGGGACTTCGGTTGTTGCTGGCGTCGGATTATTAGGCGCTGTTGTCGGCTATTTTACTGTTGAACTTTTTAGCTGGAGAAATGCTTATTTCATTGGAGGTGGGATGGGTATTCTGTTGTTGTTTTTAAGAATCGGTGTATTTGAATCTGGGATGTTTCATTCCATGAAGGAGAAACACAATGTGGCCAAAGGGAACTTCCTTTCGTTCTTTACCAAGAAAAGCAGGCTGATACTCTATTTAAAGTGTATTGGAATTGGGCTGCCGACCTGGTATGTTATTGGCATATTGGCTACGTTTAGCAATGAATTTGGGAAAGCGCTAGGTATTAGCGAGGCCATTAAGCCTGGTTTGGCAGTGATGTGGTGTTATGTCGGACTTGCGTCTGGCGACCTCGTGAGCGGTTTGATGAGTTACTGGCTGGAGTCGCGCATCCGGGCGGTTACTTACCTGATGATCTTTACTGCAATCGGTACTGTAATCTATCTGTATGGTGGAATCTCTACCGATACCGGCCTTTATGCCATGTGTCTTTGGGTAGGTTTTGGTATCGGTTATTGGGCCATGTTCGTCACTATTGGCGCTGAACAGTTTGGTACGAATGTTAGAGCTACTGCAGCCACGACGATCCCCAATATGGTACGTGGGACAGTGGTGTTAATGACAACGATATATACCACCTTAAAGCCGTATGTTTTTGAGTTGCATGCGGCGGCAATATTGGGTGTGCTGTGCTTTGGTATCGGCTTTTATTGTATCAGGACAATTCCTGAGACTCACCATAAGGACCTCGACTTTGTGGAAGATTAACTCAACCCAGTAGAAAAACGGTCATTCCCTTTGGGCCATGTGCTCCGAGTACCAACGACTGTTCAATATCTGCCGTTTTTGATGGCCCGGCGATGAAACTTCCAAAGCCATAATCCGTATTACCTATTTTTTCATAGGCATCGTGCATGGTCTGTACAATCTCCGATCTGTTCAATACTACGGCAAGTTGCTGGCAGATGAAGGGCACTGCACGCTGATGCATCAGCTGTTCGGTGATCCATAGAGCGGCATTCTCTGCAACACCAAAGTGGGCGGAGATCACTGCCAGGTCTATATCGGCATAGCTATGCGGGTCCTGGTTTTCCCATCCTTGTTCTGATATTGCGGACAGTTCAGTTAGCGTTGAAACAATACGCTGACCTGGAAAATTATCGTTGATATAACGCTGCACAGCCTGGTAATCGTCAACCTCAATGCAGGATCCGCCAATGTTACGAAGCACCGTGGCAAATGATTCAAGGGGATTGGAAGCTGGAAATACGGTGGATGAATCAGCCGGAAGCGGCTGGGCATCCGGCTGATGTTGCAACACCTTTGCTAATATCTGTTCTCTGCTAGTCATTCTTCTTATTTTTTTTGAACCACTCTCCAAATGATTCCTTTGGCACTTCGGGCATTTCACGTTGCTGATACCAAAGGTTCAACTTATTGTTAACTGTGAAGGGGGCATACTTCATAACCCATCGGCCAGCCTTCCCTGCATTTTTATAAATAGTTGGGCTGGACAGCGTAAGCTCCATGACCTTCATGGCAACTTTCTTTTTAGGGTCGGCATATCCTTCTTTAACGATCACTTGTCGCCATTTATACAACTGTTCATGGATATTGATCTTAACAGGACATACATTGGTGCAGGATCCACATAAAGTGGAAGCAAATGGCAGATCTGCATATTCTTTCATATCCAGGTTTGGCGCAAGAATAGATCCTATAGGTCCCGCAACAGCAGTATGATAGCTATGTCCACCACTTCTGCGGTAAACCGGACAGGTGTTCATGCAGGCCGCACAGCGGATACATTTTAAAGAATTTCGGAAATCCGGACGGCTTAACTGGGTGGTTCTTCCGTTGTCGACCAACACAATATGCATCTCCTGACCTGGTCTTGGTTTTTTGAAATGACTGGAGTAGGTTGTGATTGGCTGACCAGTTGCACTTCTGGTAAGCAGCCTTAAAAAGACGCCTAGATTTTTGCGTTTGGGGATGATCTTCTCTATACCCATACAAGCGATATGTACATCCGCAAGATGCGCCCCCATATCTGCATTTCCCTCATTCGTACAGACGACAAATTCGCCTGTTTCAGCTACGGCAAAATTGACTCCTGTAATCGCTGCTTTACGTGTTAAAAAGGTTTCACGGAGATGTTCACGAGCTGCGGCAGTTAAAAATACCGGATCAGCCATGCCTTCAGGGGTGCCCAAATGTTCATGGAACAATTCACCGATCTCCTCCTTTTTTTTATGGATACATGGAAGCACAATATGGCTTGGTGGTTCTTTTGCAAGCTGTACGATCCTTTCGCCAAGATCTGTGTCTATCACATCAATGTTTTGCTTCGACAAGTATTCATTTAAGTGACATTCTTCTGTAAGCATGGACTTGCTTTTTATCAGCCTGTCTACATTGTGCCGTTTCAATATAGCATGTACAATCTGGTTATGTTCAGCTGCGTCTGCTGCCCAGTGCACCGTAACTCCGTTTATTTTTGCCTGATTCTCAAATTCAATCAGGTAATCATGGAGGTTAGAAAGCACATTGTTCTTTATCTGAGAGGCAGCTTCTCTTAATGATTCCCATTCGGGTATACTGTTCGCTGCCTTATCGCGCTTTGCACGGACAAACCATAAAGTTTCATCATGCCAGTCTACCCTTGCTTCGTCCTTGTTGAAAATATCCGATAGGGCTGCGTGATCTTTTGTTCCTAAACTCATGTCTCTATTTGCTGTACCTTCGTTCTATGTTATTGAGCGTTTAATATTTCTGCAATATGCAGCACTTTTACCTGGCTATTCTGTCTGCGTAGGATACCTTCCATATGCATCAAACACGACATATCTGCCGCAGTGATGTATTCTGCACCATGGTTCAAATGATCGGCCACCCGGTCTTTGCCCATCTTTACGGAAACAGCTTCTTCTGCAACGCAGAACGTTCCGCCAAAGCCGCAACATTCGTCGGGTCTGCTCAGTTCAACCAATTCCAGTCCCTCCACCATTTTTAGTAAGTGTAAAGGTTTTGAATAGGGCGCTTCAACCAATTCACTCATCTGTGCGAGCATCAGGCCACGCTGACCGTGGCAGCTTTGATGTACCCCCACTTTATGAGGAAAACGTGCAGATAGTTTTTCAACCTTAATTACGTCAGTTAAGAATTCCGTTAATTCGTAGACCTTCTTCCTGATCCCCAAAGCTTTGTTTTCTTCTGTTGGAGAGTGCAAGTGGTCCTTGATATGCAGTACACAGCTTCCCGAAGGAGATACGATATAATCGAATTCTGAGAAGTTATCAATAAACAAATCGTTACAGCCCTGTGTTAAATGCTCAAAACCAGAATTGGCCATTGGCTGGCCGCAGCAAGTTTGGTTGACAGGATATTTTACTGTTATGCCAAGTTTGTTTAATAGATTTAATGTGGCAATGGCAGCATTTGGATAAAACTGATCGATATAACAAGGTATAAATAAGCCTACGTTCATGTAAATAGGGTTTTGGGTCTAAATATAGCATTAAAAAATAATCAGACCATCCTGTGCTGTCATACCAGTGCTATCAGATTGAAATTAATGAAAACGTTTTCAGGTAAATAAAAAAAGTGTTAGCTTGCCAAAATATTAATTGCTTTATGGATACAGGCAAAAAGAACTATCAGCATACGATACTTGATATTGCAGACGCATTAAAGCTTTCTCCTGCAACCATTTCCCGGGCACTAAATAACCATCCCTATGTAAAGAAAAAGACGAAAAGCGACGTGCTGGAGATGGCTGCCAAGTTGGGTTACCGCCGAAATCAGATGGCTTCTGGTTTGCGAAGTAATAAGACCCGTACGGTTGGGCTCATTATTCCACGCGTCTCTATGTTTTTTCATGCGGAGGTGATTACAACAATTCAAAACGATTTGCATAAACACGGATACAGTTTGATCATTTGTCAATCGAATGATTCTGTAGCCATGGAACGGGAACTTACGGAGACGTTGTATTCATCGAGAGTCGATGCGCTCATTGTAGCCTGTACTTTGCAGACCGTGAATTTTAGTCACTTTGATAAATTCGTGGATCATGGTACACCGGTAATCTTTTACGACCGGGTTCCTGTTGGGGAGTATAAGGCAACATTGATCAAAGGTGATGATTTTCGGGGCGCTTATCTGGCTACCAGCCACCTGATTGCTGCGGGATGTAAGCGGATAGCACATAT
>JAPSHM010000275.1 GCA_031179845.1 Pedobacter sp. | reverse complement strand
CGACAGAGAAACATAAAATTTTACCAACTATTTTATCTCGTTGTCAGATTTTCGACTTCAACAGGATTCGGGTTGATGACATTGCGGGGCATTTGAATACAATAGCGCAGCGCGAAAACATAGCTGTTGAACCCGATGGACTCCATATTATAGCACAGAAAGCTGATGGCGGACTAAGGGACGCGCTTTCTATGTTTGATCAAATTGTAAGTTATACCAATAAGAATCTAACTTATAAATCGGTAATTGATAATCTTAACATCCTTGATTATGATTACTACTTCAAACTGACTCAATTCCTTACTACCGCAGATGTGAGTCATACACTTGTGTTATTTGATGAGATTTTAAACAACGGCTTTGATGGCAACAACTTCATCAATGGTTTGGCAAGTCACCTGCGCAATCTATTGGTGGCCAAAGATCCGCAGACCACTAAACTATTAGAGGTTAGCGAAAATATCAAACAGAAATATATCAGTCAGAGTCAACAATGCAGCGTATCTTTCGTACTCACCGCTTTAAACCTGGCCAATCAATGTGACCTCAATTACAAGAACAGCAAGAATCAGCGGCTTCAAGTGGAGATGGCCCTAATCAAAATGTGCCATATTCCATCTGTCCTCCAATTAGCCAGCCAACCACTTACCCACGCAACTGACACTGATCAGATTAAAAAAAAAACTAATGTAACTTCGGTTACTACTACACCAGCGGCCAATCCGCCGGTGCTGGTACCCGATTTAAATCATCCCACGACTACTTCTGAACCGAAGCCTGATACAGCACCGTCAAAAGCGGAAAAGAGTTCATCCACAAGTATTCCACTTCCCAAAAAGGCAGTTGTACCTTCAACTAAGATCGCACTGAAGCCTTTGTCTTCCGGTGAACAGAACAGAGCTTCGATATTGATTCCTTCTTTAAATGGAATCGAACAAAAAGGTGAAGGAGAGCAGAACGAGCCTAAGTATATAACAGGCAGTGACCGCCAAGCTTTTACACAAGAACAACTTTTGTTCTATTGGAATCAGTACACCAATGTCACGAAAGAAAGCAATCGGATTAATATATATACGCTAATGAGTACTTCCCCTCCTTCACTAGTTGGTCAGGAGGAGATTTTAGTACCATTAGAACATAAACTTCAGGAAGACATATTACAGGAAGAAATGATAGAACTATTGAATTTTTTGAGACCAAAACTTAAAAATTTTAGTATCTATATCAAGACGACTTTGGTAGTAAAAGAGGTCGTAAATAGACTTTACACCAGTAAAGAAAAATACCAGTATCTGGTGGAAAAAAACCCTAAACTTGAAGAGATGCGACAAAGGTTTAACCTCGATGTAAACTCCTAAAGATTATTCTGGTCTGTCGTTTACCGGATAGCCCTCTTCATCAAGGTCGTCCCGATCGTCTTCAGGTGTGCGAGCCAGAATTTCATCTTCGGGACTGATCTCTACGCTTTCGCCGTTATCAATTCGCATTCCTGCCTCATCAAGTCTTTCATTCAAGTCTTTTTCAGTATCGTACGCCGCACCAAGAAAAGGATTTGATTCATCATAAGTTGAACTAAAATCCTCGCCATTTGGCGCTGATGTGTCATAAGGCAGGGGATGATCGTAATCTTTGTCGTTTCCCGTTACATCATACTCAAAACTATTCTTTCCTTCATCATAGGATAGATCTTTGAAGTTCTTGGTTTCACCAAGGTTTGGGGGATGAATTTTATCTTTGCTTTTACCCGTTTCCATATTCGTAGATTTTATATATCTAATAACGCTATGGAAATGCAAATGTTTCGATTTTTGCGCAGGAAAAACGTATTCCAGGCAGCTTGGGAAGCGATTTAAATCGCCCCGTGTTAACATAAAAAGCCCGTTTGCTGTGGCAAACGGGCTTCCTGCTAAACAGGGCTATATTATAAACTTGCCAATGTAGTATTTAACGTTACACTCGGACGCATAGCTGCAGATGCCAGTTCATCATTGGGGTTGTAATAACCGCCAATGTTCTGTGGCTTGCCTTGAGCACCGATTAATTCATCATTGATTTTTGTTTCATTTTCTGCAAGCTGTTTCGCCAATGGTGTAAACCTTTCCTGCAGTCCAGTGTCTTTTGTTTGCGCAGCCAATGCTTCAGCCCAATATAACGCAAGATAGAAGTGAGAACCACGGTTATCAAGCTGACCAACTTTACGGGCTGGCGATTTATCGTTAGCTAAAAACTTTTCGGTAGCAGCATCCAATGTTTCAGCTAAAACCAATGCTTTGTCATTATTTTGGGATTGCCCTAAATGCTCTAATGAAACAGCCAAAGCCAGGAACTCCCCCAGGGAATCCCAACGGAGATAACCTTCCTCAATAAATTGTTCTATATGTTTCGGTGCAGAACCACCAGCGCCTGTTTCGAACAAACCACCACCGTTCATCAAAGGAACGATAGATAACATTTTCGCCGAAGTACCAAGCTCCAGGATTGGAAATAGGTCCGTTAAATAATCACGAAGAACATTACCGGTAACGGAAATTGTATCCAGACCTTTACGGATTCTCTCTAACGTGAACTTAGTTGCTTCAATTGGAGATAGAATTTGGATATCTAAACCATTGGTATCAAGGTCTGAAAGATATTTATTCACTTTTGCAATGATCTCCCTGTCGTGTGCTCTTTTCTCGTCCAACCAGAAAACAGCTGGAGTTTCTGACAAGCGAGCGCGTTTTACAGCTAGTTTAACCCAATCCAGTATGGCGGCGTCTTTGGTCTGACACATTCTGAAAATATCTCCCTTTTCGACCTTTTGATCAAAAAACACATTGCCCGCTGCATCTGTTACACGAATTACACCACTAGCCGAAGCCTGGAATGTTTTATCGTGTGACCCATATTCCTCAGCTTTTTGCGCCATGAGACCAACGTTAGGAACTGACCCCATAGTAGTGACATCGTAGGCTCCATTAGTTTTACAATCTTCAATAGTGGCAGTATAAACACCCGCATAACAACGATCTGGTATGATGGCTATGGTATCTTGCAGCTTACCTTCTTTGTTCCACATTTGACCTGAGGTACGAATCATTGCTGGCATTGAAGCATCCACAATTACGTCGGAAGGGACATGAAGGTTAGTAATTCCTTTATCCGAATTTACCATTGCTAAAGCAGGACCATTATCCACCGCCTGCGCGAGGGCCGCCTCAACTTCTGCTTGTTGAGGATGTCCGGCAAATTTGCTATATACATCGCCCAGACCATTACGGGTATCAATGTTCAAAGATTTGAAAAGTTCTGCGTAACGCGCAAAAACATCAGCGAAATAACTTTCAACAATAGCACCGAATATGATTGGATCGGACACTTTCATCATCGTTGCCTTCAAATGCACAGACAATAATACACCTTCGGCTTTAGCTTCTGCAATTTCGTTTGCTACAAAATTCTTTAAAGCAGACAGGCTCAGCGCCGAACTGTCAATTACTTCGCCGGCTTTCAATGGTGACAGTCCTTTCAATTCGGTTACTGTACCGTCCGTTCCAACAAATTCTATCTTAAACTCATTTGCTTCTGCAACGGTCACCGATTTTTCAGAACCATAAAAATCGCCTTCATTCATGCTCGCAACCTTTGTTTTGGAGTCTGCAGACCAAGCACCCATTGAATGCGGGTTTTTCTTAGCATAGTTTTTTACCGCCTTAGGAGCGCGGCGATCGGAGTTACCTTCACGCAAAACCGGGTTAACGGCAGAGCCTAATACTTTTCCGTATTTTGCTTTGATTGCTTTTTCTTCATCACTTTGCGCATTATCCGGATAGTTTGGCACCGCGAAGCCTTGCAATTGCAACTCTGTGATCGCGCCAACCAATTGGGGTATCGATGCAGATATGTTTGGCAATTTAATAATATTTGCCTCTGGCGTAGTTGCCAGTTGGCCAAGTTCTGTCAACGCATCTCCAACTTTTTGTTCTTCCTTTAAAAACTCCGGAAAGTTAGCCAAAATCCTTCCAGCTAATGAGATATCCCTGGTCTCTACATCAATACCGGCCGAAGCTGTGAAAGCTTGTACGATTGGTAAAAATGAATAAGTTGCCAACATTGGCGCTTCATCGGTTTTCGTATAGATAATTTTTGATGTGTCTGACATGTTTCTATAGATACAAGTATAAAAAATAAAGAAAATTAAAAGCAGCTTTTTTATGCTAAACCTGCTCCTGGTTAAAATCGCCTAAAGATATAATAAACAGATGAATTTAACAGAAATAAAACCTTAAACATTTATTAAGTCCTTCTAAAATCATTTGCGTAATATTGAGTTAACTTAACGACTTTCAGCATTATGTACAAGATTATCGCTCTCCTGTCTGTATCGCTTTTAACAACAACCGTTTTAGCGCAGAACAAAGCTTCCATTAAAGGAAAACTTATCGACTCTCTCAGCAAAGTCCCGCTTGAGTATGCAACCGTTGCTGTTGTTAACGCGGTCGATACCGCTTTGATTTCTTACACCTTGAGCGATAAAAAAGGCGAATTTACACTTAGCGGACTGCCAGCGAACAAGCCGGCAAAAATGATCATTTCTTATGTTGGTTATCAAACATTCAGACAAACCCTCGATTTTACTGGCGGTTTGGTGCTGGATTTCGGCACTATTCCACTGAGCGGCAGAAGCCTCGAGGAAGTCGTCATTCGCGGTGAAGTGTCGCCTGTAGTCATTAAAAAAGATACGATTGAATTTAATACGGAGGCCTTCAAAACAAGGCCAAATGCAGTCGTAGAAGAACTGCTGAGAAAACTTCCTGGTGTACAGGTCAATATGGACGGTTCAATCCTGGTGAATGGAAAACCTATCAGTAAATTAACAATTGACGGCAAAGAGTTCTTTGGCACCGACCCCAAAGTTGCTACCCGTAACCTGGATGCGGATATGATTGATAGGATCCAGGTTTTTGAGGACCGGGAAAACGACCCGGACAAGAAGCTGAGTGCAGATGAAGTGAACAAAATCATCAATTTAAAACTCAAAAATAAAGTGAAGAGAAGCACTATGGGCAAATTTTATGCAGGAGGTGGTTCCCGACAAAGGTATGAAGCTGGGGGTATCATCAGCAATTTTAGAGATACCCTTCAGGTAAGTTTAATTGGCTTGGCTAATAATCTCACTAAAACAGGTTTTTCAAGGGACGATCTGAGCGAAATGGGAGGCTTCGAGCGATCTGGAGGAAGCCAAATGTATGATGGAACTTTTGGGGGACAAGGCTGGGGTGGTTTGGAAATGGTAGCATCTGGAGGGTTTAACATTAATAATAACTATGGCACACAACTTAAATTAAACCTGGTGTATTTTTACACGAATACCAATACAGTAAACAACCAATATAATCTTCAGGAAAGAACAATTAC
>JAPSHM010000040.1 GCA_031179845.1 Pedobacter sp. | reverse complement strand
CCCCGTAGGTTAATATTCCAGATAGCGTGAGCGTCACCCACAAAATGGGGACACATACAAAGGACCAGGCCAGAACGTAATAAAGTGCCGGTTTATGGCCCTTAAAGTAGGAGTAAAAACCTATAGCCCACAAGAAAAGGCTGCAGCCCATCAGCATATAGTTTACAATGCCTGATATCAGCCCTTTATATCCAAAAATGCTGAACAAAAATATAATCATCCAGCAGGCAATTAATGTTTTATATACATACACTACTTTGGGCATTTGCTTGTTGAGGTCCAGAAAATGGATGGAAAAATAGGCTGATGCCAAACAAGCGATACTTAGGAATGAATGCGGGTACAAATTAATAAACGTTTGAAAATCTGGTCCAAACACGTATCCGTATCCCCTGATATAGAAAATTAGGTAAATAAATAAAGCACCCACATAAATGCTGTAAATAAAATAGATAGGGTCTTTGAAACTTAGGTATAGAAAGACATTGAATAAAAAAAGCGTGATAAAGGCTCCTATATACATGGCTTCAAAGCGTGTTTTTCCAGATCCGTTGGTAATTAAAGTCTCTGAGGTCGCGATTTTAATTGGGAGCAGCAATACGTTGTTGGTCCTAACCCTTACATAGATGGAGTTAACTCCAGTGCCCCGAGCATCTAAGTCAAAAACAAAGTTATTAGTAACAACTACCCCCTTCATCTTTGGCGCCAGGACTCCTGATCTTAAACGCGACATTGTTCCATGCTGCAAATTCTGATACAAATCGATATGCTCAATATTTGGTACATCAATTACCAAAAACGCCCTTCCCCTACTTTTATTAACGTAATCTATCTTCAACCAGAATGCTGAACCGGAATTTCCAAAATCAAGGATTTCTTTGGTTGATGCAGTAAATTTCCCGGCCTTATAGTTATTTATTATTCCATTTAAGGACAGCTTCCCAGTTCTATCTTCGAAATAGCTGATTGATTTGCCAATGTTCCGATATGGAAAAAAATCGTCCACATACAGCGGCTGACTATAAGACTTGACAAACGAAGCCAGACAGATAATCAAGAGAAGAGAGTAGCGCATAAGCTTTCGGTTGGTCAAAGTTACCATTAACCCTGATAAAAGACGTAATCTTATGTAATTTACTTTTAGCACTTTACGGACGTAACGACCAAGCTTTCAAACTTTTTTCCCTTTAGATTGTAGTTAAAAAACCAAATATCGAAAGGTCATATCATGAAATCAAAATCCATACTGACGACCACCGTGCTACTGATTTTAACGTTTCAAGCATGTGTAAACCCAAACAGAAGCACAAATGCACCGAAATCGGGAGAAAATGACTCAGTGAGGACACCAGCAGTTATTCCAGACACGGCAGGGTTTAACAGAAGTGGTGACATGGTGACCTTTATGCAGGAAGCAAATTATTTTGGATTGAAGCAATTGGCATTGGGAAACCTTGCAGCAACGAAAGCCGCCGACCCAAAAATTCAGAAATATGCAACAATGATGGTTAGAGACCATACTAGAATCTCGAAAAGATTGAACAAGTTGGCTGATAGTAAAAAAGTTAAACTTCCCTCAAACCTTCGGGCATCTGACCAGCAGCATATTTCGCAGTTAAAAAATTTGCAGGCAAAAGCGTTTGACAAACACTATATGAATATGATGGTTAAGGAGCATGTTAGAATGCTGGATATGTACAAGTCAGCAAGCACACTTGGAGACCATCCGATACAGAACTTCTCCGCAAAAACACTCCGGGTGCTGGAAGAACACTATAAAGCGGCGAAAGACCTGGACAACTACCTCAGATAGGTCTATTCATTCCAAGGTTACTCAGGCTCTTTTATTTAAGCTCTCCATTAGTTGTTCATATAAATCATCACTAACTGCCTTTTTCGGTTTGATCTTTTTGACTGTAGCGCGTTTGCCCTTGGCCTTGGCTTTAATGATTTTTAGGAGGTCTTTGGAATAATCATTCTTGAATGCCTCAATGTTAAATTTAGCGGCATATTGGTTAATCAACGCCAACCCTACTTCTAATTCTTTCGGATTGATTTTTACTTCTTCCTTCAACGCAATTTCAGCGGTATCCCTAATCTCTTCCTGAAACCGGATCTTCGTTATCACAATCACACCATTGAGCGGGTGGATTACACAGAGGTTTTCTGTGTTTCTCAATACAAAGCGCGCAACGCCTGCCATTTTAGATTTCTCAAGCGCCTTCAACAATAACACATAGGCTTTTTTACCCTGAGGCTCTGGCTGCGTGAAATAGGAAGTTTCATAATAGATCGGATTGATCTCAGCTAGATTTACGAAACTCTCAATTTCAATCATTTTAGTCTTCTCAGGTCTGACTTCTTCAAAGTCATGCTCATCCAGCACAATGTATTCATCGTTCAGCAGATATCCTCTGACGATGTGATTATAGGGAACTTCTTTTTCGGTCTTCTCATTTACCCTTTTAAATTTGATGTTAGAATGGTCCCTTTCATCCAGCATATCCAAATCCAAATTACTGCTTTGAACACCGGAAAATAACTTGACAGGTATATTAACCAGTCCAAAACCAATTGAACCCTTCCATATCGACCTCATCTTTATTTATTATATCTTGTTAGTGCAATTAAGACCATTTTTAAGAAAACACCTGTTGAGTCAAAAGGTTCAAAAAAAGATCAAACTTACTGTAGCAAAGTCAACGTTTTATTCGTCTAAGAATCAATCACACTAGAACAATGTCTATGTCAGAAGAATTACAGCGCGAAATTTTGAAAGTACCGGAAAGTCCAGAGATGAATGAGGCATTAATTTCAGCACTAACTGCGCTTTGTTTTCAGGAAGAAAGTTTGGTAGCAACTGATCTGCTATTTGTTTTTGGTTCAAATGTTCAACACCGCGAAATCGCAGATATAATCAGTTATATGTTAAATGCGGAGCTCGTAAATCAAGTACTAATTACAGGAGGCATCGCAAATTACAATGGATCTTTTTATAAAAAAAAGGCAGAATCAGAATACATTAAGTCATTCATTCCACTTGAAAAACACGAAGATAAAAAGATCTATACAGAGCAAAATTCCAAAAATATCATAGAAAATATTGTAGAAGGGCAAAAGGTGTTCTCTTTTGAAAAGATAAGAAGCATGACATTTTTAGCACATTCTTATGCTTCCACCAGAGCCGCTTTGTCTTTACAGCGCTTCTTTCCTTCGATAGCGTTACATTGCATCCCCTTCCCATTAACTTCTGATTTTTCCAAATACCCAATTAGCAGGCAGATGTGGTCGAAAACGGAGTATGGCCGCGGACTGGTGTGGGGAGAATATTTACGGCTTCAAAAATATGGAAACCGGGGTGACTTTTCCGTAGACGAGATTCGTGATTCCCTGGATCTTATTAGCAGCCTGGTTAAACAGAAATCATTGAATGTCGCGTAATGATTGCCTTTCAGCGTAATGACTCGCTTACTTTTTCAAGAAATCGGAGCCAAAGATTTTATCCCACAAAGAAGATGTTACGCCATAGCCTTTTGTTGAATCATCATAATGATGCAGCATATGATGTTGTTTGATCCGCTTCCAAATGCCGCTTTTGAATTGGGCATGATGCAGCATGTAGTGGGCAATGTCATAGACCAGGTAACCTGAAATGAAGCCGGTAAAAAATCCATCAAGTGAGTTTGCAGGCAGCAGCCACTTAAATAGGAAATAGAATGCGGTGGCTAAAGGTATGCTTGCCGAGGGAGGCATTACCAATCGATGCGCATCATTAGGGTAGTCGTGGTGTACGCCGTGAAAAATAAAATGTATGCGTTTACCCCAGTCTGTTGTAGGGTAAAAATGAAACACGAAACGATGCATCATGTATTCTGTAAATGTCCATACCAATAACCCCAGAAAAAATTGAAAAAGAAAAATTAGCACGCCATTGAGTTGAACAGAGGTCCAGAGGAAATAAGTGATAACGGGTACGAAAACAATTATTGGTACGTAATATGGCACCTTTGATAATGCCTCAAATATCGGATTTTTAAACATCCTTATCGAATCCGGGGAATTGGATACAAAATTCTTTTTCATATTTAACTAATTTTGCTACCTGAAGTTAGGAAACGCTAAATTACGGCTTTTCCCAATTACGTCATATTTCCTATATCGAAATTCAGTCATTTTTAATACCTGAACGCAATGGATTAGTACCTGAATTTCATGGCAACATACGGGTACCATCCCTCCCTTGAATGCGCCATAATCAAACGAAAGACGGTTAAGGATGCCGGGGCAAAATAAATCCCTCCGCCATAACCCTGGTGCCATTTTTCTGATCTCTCATTTTTTCTCCATACGCGCCCTATATCGTGAAACCCTAATATTCCAAACTGGCCAGGCATAATGTAGTTGATAAAATCTGTCACCTTAATTCTCATCTCCAGATTATTGTAAAGACTATGTTGTCCACCGAACCTGAACTCCCTATACCCTAATAAATTTCCTTGTCCGCCTAGAAACTGCGACTGATAAAAAGCATGGTTACCAAAGGTCAACCCTCCCCCAATCCGATTAGATAAAACTATTTTTTTCTTGTTGTCAAGTGGTTGATATAGCGAAATTGAAGCAGTAACCTGGGCCAGAGAGTTAGCATATTCATTCAATCCCTTATAAGCTGTGAACCGTGTATCCAGAAAAGTACCGGAAGTGGGTAAAACAGCACTATTTCGAGAGTCCCAAACATAGCCTAGCACCAATCCCGCAAACATCTTGTTCTTAGAGATAGTCGCACTATCCGGCGAATGAAGTTCTCCCACTTGTTCTGTAAACCTCCCTTTATTATCATTTTCATTGTAACGGTAATACTGAAGGGAAGGACCAATGCTGATAGCAGAACGCGAAGTCTTCCATCTCAATGCCGGATCGAATTGATATAAGCTAAAGCGGGCTCTGTGGAACCTGATAAAATCCCCTGACTTTTTAAACGATGTTTCGTTGCCTAATCCGTAAAAGTTTTGCGAATTTTCCGGCGCAAACGCATCAAATCGTAGGGTGACATCAGCATTTTTCCAAAGCTTAAATAATTCAGCGTTATAATTAAACCTGTGTCCGGATGTTGCAAATGAATGCAAAAAAGAGAAAGAATGAATACTGCCATATGGCATTTTCCTGAAACCAGGTTGCACAATTTTATAAGAAAGGCCAAGTAAAATCCTGTCATCGAGATTATAACTTGCGTTTAGCAGTAGCATTTTTCGGGTATATAGGTCCACAGGCACAAATTGCGTATTGGTTGTGTCGCTCGCAAAATGCTTTTTTATCTTCTCTGTTCTTCCGCTCAGTTGCACCTGGCTATTCCTTCCGTAAAGCGGAACTCTTCTAAGTGCATGCTCAATATGATACTTTTTCTCTCCCTCTGCTCCGATTATTTTTAGCCTAATGCGCGAAGATTGATTGTCTAGTATCAAACTGTCGTTGCCATCCTTAACGTAAAGGCGAATTTCCTTAGTGATGGCTGGATCAAAAGTCCGATTAAACATAAGGTGTTTAGTAAAGCCATCTTTCGAAATTTTGCTTATAGTAATTGTCAACCCGTTTCCCGGCGCATCTTTAACAACAACCAATTCATTTTTATGAGTTGCCTGTACATCTACTATTTTGTTTAAAAATCGATAATAATTATTCATCATCGCCGGCAATTTTGCGCGCCTTAGTTTCAATTGAGCCAGGAGTTGGTCATGGCGTAACGTATAACCGGGTTCCGGTAATTTCATCAACGCTTTTTCCAGAACTTCGTCCGTTATACGAACACAAAAATCAGCTACAACGCGTGTCCATTCCGCTTCATCCAATCCAGAGAACCATTTACTATAAAGGTCCCTCCCCTCCCAAAAAAACCAGTTTATATCGGGAAGTTGTCTTTCATATCCCTGAATCATCGGTAATAACCAGGAAGCCTGGGCATAACGAGGAACAAGACCTTCTGAAAGATAAAAAACCTGATCCCTGTCTCGCGGGACCGGCTGATAATTAATGGCTCCATCTTCTCCTTTTTCCGGCTTCCAGCGCCATTGGTCTTCATGCCTGTCCCAGTCACCCAGCAACGCGTCAAGGGCCTTTGCTTTCAAGAACAAAGGAGCGTTGTATGTATTATCGTTATTCTCATTCAGCTTCCGCATCATTTTAGCGGAGTTATCGGTATCACCGGCCGGTTCTCTTTCTTCCAATAAGCATAGCGTATTTTGAAAAACTTCGGCGTAAACTCCGAGTTTTTCATCGGGTAATACCCATCCAATTAAAGGGTCGCTATGTGGAACTCCTGCTGCCTTTGCTATTTCAGGGACAACTAATGCTGAAAATGGGTTTTGCGCCGACATGTTGTCTTTTATCGCATCTCCCGCAAACGTTTTTCGGAAAATTGCGGGCAGAAGTACCTCTGGAAACTTTTCTACACTTCGAAGTACCCACTCCCGTCCACTGGAATCTACCAATCGCAAAGAATGTGATTGATTCCCTCCCCCACGCTGCGTGGGCGTTAATCCTCCTTTGATGACCGAAAGTCGAATTATCGGTACTTTGACAGGCATAGCATACTCTTTGCGGTAATTCTCTCCAAATAAAAGTCGGTGAACCCTGCCAACGCTGTCATATTTCGGGTAAATCCTGACGCTAATGGAATCTTGTGCACAGGCTATTGTGGCCAGGAGTAATAAAATGGAAGAGAGAATAAATCTAGTCATACTGCAAATGTCTGAGCATAAAGCTACAAATTTCTTAATCTATGGTAAGATTTTTGCCAAATCTACCTTGTAATTTTGTAGTGTAAAATAAATTAAGTCATGAAAAACGAAATTCTAGGGATCCATCACATTACAGCGATTGCAAGTGATGCCAAAAAAAATTACAATTTCTATACTGGTATTTTAGGTTTGAGGCTGATCAAAAAAACGGTTAATTTCGATGATCCGCATACTTACCATTTTTACTATGGAGACGAGAAGGGCAGTCCCGGAAGTATCTTAACATTTTTCCCCTGGGAGGGCATACAGGCAGGAAGAAGAGGTACTAAACAAGTTACTGAGATTGGATACAGTGTTCCTGCTGGAAGCCTCGAGTTTTGGCAAGAACGGTTTGATCAGCACAATATCATTTACAACAAACCTTCAGTTAAATTCGGGGAGCGTTACCTTACCTTTTTAGATCCTGACGGTTTGAAATTTGAAATGACAGAGGCAAAGAAAACAGATACCAGGCCTCAATGGCAAACAAGTGAAGTCGACAAGCTGAATGCCGTGCACGGGTTTCATCACATCACCATAACCACTAATAAAATGGAAGATACGGCAGCAGTATTGACTCAGATTTTTGGTTTCAAAATGACTGAATCAGAAGTAAACAGGTTTAGGTTCGTAACTGATGCCGTTGAATATGCTGCAATTGTAGACCTGGTTGAAGCGCCCGGAGAAGCGATCGGTCATGTTGCCGGTGGATCGGTTCATCATGTAGCGTTTAGAGTAGAGGACGAAGAGAGCTTGATGTATTTTAGAGAAAAGATCGTTGATTTTGGATTAAACATTACTGAAAAGATCGACCGCAACTATTTCTATTCATTGTATTTCCGTGAACCTGGCGGTGTGCTTTTTGAATTGGCAACAGACAATCCTGGTTTTACGGTTGACGAAACTTTGGAAGAACTGGGGACTAACTTAAAATTACCTGTGCAATATGAAAGCATCAGGGAAGAAATAGAAGGAATTTTGCCTAATCTAAATTAATATGTACACACATCAAAAAGAAATACATGCAGCGGGAATTCCGCTGGCAGAAGCCAGAAAAGCAATTTTGTTCATTCATGGAAGAGGGGCATCTGCCGAAGATATACTTTCGCTAAGTGATCATCTGGAAATATCGGACGCGGCACTTTTTGCTCCTCAGGCAACAAATAACAGCTGGTATCCATATAGTTTTTTAGCCCCTGTCAGTGAAAACCAACCAGCGCTCAGTTCAGCATTAGACCTCATCGCGGGGGTAGTGGCTGATATAAAAGACGCTGGAATCCCGCACGACCAGATTTACTTTGTCGGTTTCTCTCAGGGAGCTTGCCTGACGTTGGAGTACATTGGTAGAAATGCAGAGCGATTCGGTGGTGCTGTCGCTTTTACAGGTGGATTGATTGGAAAAGAAATCAATATGTCAAACTATAAAGGAAACTTTGATCGGATGCCCCTGTTACTCACAACAGGAGATCCAGATCCGCATGTGCCAGTATCCAGAGTGGAGCTCACTAAGTTGATCATGGAAAAGATGGGAGCAGCAGTAACCATGAAGATCTTTCCGGGACGGTCACACACCATAAGCAAACCGGAAATAGACCTGGCTAAACAATTCATCTTCAAATAAAGCCATCGATTACGCTTTTCAACTGACCTGCCTGAATAACTCCACTTTGCCTCCATTTAGTCTGCCCGTTTTTAAAAACTATTAACGTGGGCACACCTTGAATATTAAATTGTCGAGATACCTGGGGATTTTTGTCAATATCTACTTTGAGAATTGTGGCACTTTCGCCTATCATGCCCTTCAATTGTTGTAAAATAGGAGCCATCATTTTACACGGGCCACACCACTCTGCCGAAAAATCAACCAATACTGGTTTGTCTGAATTAATTATTTCATTGAAACTTGCCATAAATTTTTACTTCTATACAAAAAAACAACAAGCTAAGTTCCCTAAATGTTCCGAAAATTCAAACACGGTTGGGTCTTTCTTATTTCAATCGACCTGAAGTGGAGCTCATTTGTCCTCAATTGACTTCCCATAATGCTGATGAAGATCCGTCTCATATGGTTCTTGGACAGGCTTCGAATGATCGTATTCGGGGCTGTTTTTGACGGCAGCTACAGGAACATCGACGTAGACAGATGAGGTTGCCCAGTTTACGTCCTGAATCCATTCTGGCGATATCAAAACTTTTTTGCCAGGAAACCAATTTCCGGTATCTATCACGAGGTACCGGATTTTCCAGTTCTCATCAACAATAAAGTCTTCAACATCACCAATTTCCCCGTCTGTAGCATGAATGCGATAACCAATAACCTCAGAGGTACTACGAAGATGAGGATCGCCGTTTTGCCCCTCTTTGTTTCGAATGGCAAGATTTTCCTCAAGTGGAACCCGTGTCTCGGCCATTCCTAACATTCCCATGCCGCCATAAAACCCTGCCCCTACAGGATCTCCATAGGGCCATTCATAATAATTATAAAGCGCAAGTTCTTGCTGACGAGATACTGGTTTTTCAGTATCGATATCGGGACTGTGTTTGACTTGTTCTTTTGTCAGATTTACGGGGAAGATTTTATTTTTCCAATCCGGTTCTCGTAAGGCCGTTGGCGAAATCAGTACTTTGCGCCCTAACAACCAGCCGCCTGTGTTTAAAATCAGGTACCGTATGGTCCAGGTATGATCATCGAAGTAAAATTCAACCACTTTCCCAATCTCTCCATCGGTTGCACCCATAGTGAACCCAATCAAACTTTTTACGTTGCGTTGCATAATAGTATAATTAGTAGGATTAGTTTAAATCACCAAGACCAGCTCGCGCTGTTGAAACACCTTAAATGCCTGAAGCTTAATGGCTTTATTTGAATTCAAATCTATGGTCTCCATCATTTTGTAACGTTTAACCAGCGCATTCAACTCAGAGAAATCTTTTATTCTTCGAGGTTTAATTTTACCCGGACTATTGTTGAATGAGACCACGGCGTAACCTCCTGTGAGCGTATAAGTATTAACCAGAACAGTAACATATCCATTTTTGAAAGTATATAGATTATCTCTACATACTACCAATGTATATCCACTATCCATAAGCGCTTCTATTAGTGCTCTCATAAATATGTAATAAAGATTGATTTTTCCCCTTTTGTAACAATATAACAACACTTTTTCGGATTTGTTTGGATATTACTACATTTTTATGCAAAAAAAATCGTTACCGTTATCATTTCATTTCATACGAGGAACAAAAATCGCCATTTCCATAGCAGTAAAGGAACAAATCATATTAAATGTCTTCTTTGAACGACAGTAATGGCAAATGTGAATGGTAAGCCAATTTCTCCGTAACACTCCGGTGGAATATATTCTCAAAAAGTCCATATTGTTTCGGAACTGTTATGACAAGTTCTGCTCGTTGCTGACCTGCGAACTCCATAATACCAGCAGACGTGTCTTCATGTTCTATATAATGATATTCTGGACGTTCATCGTCCCATAACTGATGTAAATCTGCCAACTCTGTGATGGTTTCAGGATTAAAATGTGCTTCATTGTGATCAACATTGAGGATGATCAATCTGGCGGCTAATGCATGTACCAAAGATTTTATTGCAAGAACAGGAGTTGAATCAGAAACATGCTTTAAATCACAAGCAAAAACAATTGTCTTGATTGGTTGAAAAGCAGCAACAGGCGGTACGATCAGCAATGGAGCCAGACTCTCTTTGGCCAATCTGAGGGTGTTACTTCCGATTAAAATCTTTTCCAGGTTACTTTTACCAGTGATGCCGGCAACTACCAATCCAATGCGCTGTTGTTGGGTAAGCAAATTTACTGCAGAAACTAAAGGTCTTTCATCTGTCCGGATCTCGATGATAGTTTGATCAGCTACCCAATCTTCAAGATCATTTTTCAAGTCCATAATTCTTTCAAGACTAATTTCCGGAGTGTCAACTATTCCGGAACCAAGGGGAGCAAAAGCCACAGGTGGCACCCATGTAGTATTATACGAATGATAAAGAATCAAAGTGTTTGTCTTCAATTGATGGGTCAATGCTGCTGCATATCTTGCTGCATTTAGCGCTGCGTCCGAAAAATCTGTAAGCACCAGCATTGTTTTCACACTATATTTTTTGTTTTGTTCTGCCTCAATCGCACGTTTCAGTTCTTCAAAATCTTTTTCAGTTAAATTGCGGGAGCCACGCTGAACGATCTTCCATTCCCCTTTTAATGAGCGTGTCAATAAAATAGGCTCCGATCCGTCATCAACAAAATCCACTTTAAACTCCCGGTGGTGGTTATACTCGGTAACAATAGCATTCAGGTTCAAACTACCTGCTTTAAATTTTACACGATATGTTTCCATGGTATTCCTCCTTTAAGATAACCGAAGTCTATTTTAACTGTTTCCATAACAATCCGACCCTAAATTGGTTTTTCACAGCAAAATCAACCCTCCGATATGGCCGAATCAGGTATTTAACTTAATAAATCAAGTATATTATCCTGTTACAAATGAAAAAGCAACTACTTAATTTAGCACTTGCCCCTATAAGATAAAATAAATTTGAATTGAAGTATACCTGTATAGTTTACGCTATTATTTAATATCGCTATGGAAAAGAAAAGAAAAAGAATACAAATTACCGATACTCAAAAAATTGCTGCCAGGGTAGCCAGTTCTGCCAAACGCCAAAACAATAAGAAAATCGACCGTGAAGAGCAAGAAGAGGAGCAAGATGTGAAATATCCTAACAAGCCCAATTTGCAATTTCAGTAACCGATTTCTTGATAAAATGATAGATTTTGTATTCGCTTAAAACCATTAAGTGGATTATTTGTTTTTAAAATATTCGACAATCAATCTATTGGACAATGAAAGCAAAAATTAAACTCAGCGAAAAAAACACTTCTCCAAAAACTTTTCGTTCATCAGTGCCGAATTACTATTTTCATTCTGATGATGATTTTAGAGTAGACAGAAACTGGGGAAAGAACACTGGTAATGAGCGGCAGTCGTTTCCGGTTGCGAAGACCGTTGTAAAATAAAAACTACTATGACACCAGTCACCATAAGCGTTCGTCAGCCGGATTCGCTTGCCACTTTAAACGGTATTGACTAAGGCCTTTAGCTTATGCCTTAATTCAGAGCTTCTTCACTTGACCTTTTCCCCTCCCGGGTTGAAATCAATTCGCCAACACATCGCATAGATCCCTAGCCTATTGGAATTTGATGCGAGATAAGTGCCAGTTTTAACGGATTAAAACAAAAATGTGATCTTGAAAATTATTCAATACGCGTATTAATATTACAAAAAAAAGATGATATGCCATAATGAATAAGTGAATACTATAGACGAATATTGATCATTATTTTGTTATTTTGACGTGTATTAACGAACAGGCCATTTTTATCTAACATCAAATCATGCCAATTACAAAAAAAGAAGAGAACGATTCAAATATTTTATCAATCGACATTGGCGGTACTAGTATTAAGGCTTGTATTTTAACTCCGAATGGAGACTTGCTTTCCGCCTTTAAAAAACTGCCTACTCCGGACTTTGCTACTCCTGAAGCTGTATTGATCTGCATCACGGAACTCGTTAAAACGCTAAAAGATCCCTTCGAAAAAATCTCGATCGGATTCCCTGGGTATGTAAAATCCGGTAGAGTACAAACTGCAGTCAACCTGGCTAAAAACAAATGGACCAATATCGATCTTGCACAACAGGTAAGCGATCTTTTCGGCAAGCCCGTTAGGCTGATTAACGATGCCGACCAACAGGCACTTGGAATCGTGGATGGGATTGGTTTTGAAATTGTATTAACCGTAGGCACTGGATTTGGCACTGCATTAGTGTATGACGGCGATCTTCTGCCTCACCTGGAGCTTGCTCACTTGCCGATCACAAAAGACAAGGACTATGATGACTATGTTGGTACAAAAGCACTGGAAAAAATAGGCCTAAAACGTTGGAATGAACGGATGCAACGCGTCATAGAGATTTATAAGACCGTATTTAATTATGACACACTCTACATCGGCGGCGGTAATTCCAAGCACATCAGCCTCAATCTAGATCACAATATAAAACTGTCGTCCAATAAAGAAGGTATTAAAGGCGGCGCTAAATTATGGGACTTGGATGAAAAATATTCTGTTTTCACCAACTACCCAACCAAAAAATAGACAATGGATAAAAAATTTACTTTAGGAATGATTGGCCTTGGCACCATGGGCCGCAATTTATTGCTTAACATGGCCGATAATGGATTTGACGTAACGGGTTACGACAAAGATGCCAAAATGCTGCAAAAACTGGAGGAAGACGGAAAGAATCACAATGTTAAAGGCTTTGCGTCTTTGGAAGCTTTTATAACAAGCCTGGAGTTACCAAGAAGAGTCATGCTGCTTGTACCGGCAGGCCAGATTGTAGACAGTGTCATTAAGGAACTTATACCGCTGTTGGATAAAGGCGATATCATTATAGACAGCGGGAATTCACATTTCACGGATACCAGCAGAAGAGCTACAGAACTTTCTGAAATAGGCATACACTTCTTCGGAATGGGAATTTCCGGCGGTGAAGAAGGCGCGCGATTTGGACCAAGCATGATGCCGGGCGGCGATAAAAGTGCTTATATTGCAGTAAAGCCGATTCTTGAAGCGGTTTCTGCAAAGGTAAACGGCGACCCTTGTGTAGCTTATATAGGTCCCGGTGCCTCGGGCCATTTTGTAAAAATGGTACACAACGGTATCGAATACGCAATGATGCAGATTCTTGCGGAAACCTATTACCTGTTAAAAAATGGATTGGGCTATGACAATGAAGAGGTTTATCAAGCATTCCGGAAGTGGAATGAAGGAAGATTGAAATCTTTCCTTTTGGAAGTCACCCGAGATATTTTCAAAGTTAAAGATGAAAAATCCGGAGGGTATCTTATTGACGTTATTAAAGATGAAGCCAAGTCGAAAGGAACCGGAAAATGGACGTCCCAGGTGTCTATGGATCTGCAACTCCCTATTCCTACAATCAATGAGTCAGTAAGCTCAAGGGATCTGTCGAAATTCAAAAAACTAAGAGTGGAACTCGCTGCTGCCCTACCGCATGCCGCTGAGAAAATTGACAATCCTGCCGAATTTGAAGAACAGTTGGAACAAGCTCTTTATTTTTCGATGATCACTTGTTATGCTCAAGGTCTGCATTTGCTTACACAGGCTTCGATCGAGTTTAAGTATGAACTGAACCTGCAAGAAATTTCACAGATCTGGCGTGGAGGATGTATCATCCGTGCGGAATTGCTGGAAGATATCTATCAGGCTTACAAGAAACAACCGGATCTGGCCCATCTTTATGCAGATGACAGCATTCAACAGCAGTTGAAATCGCTGATACCGGGCACCAGGAATGTAGTTAGTAATGCAATACAAAATGGCTTTGCTATTCCCGCTTTAGCCTCCGCCTTAACTTATTATGATGCCTTAAGGACAGCAAATTCACCACTTAACTTAACCCAGGCACAAAGAGATTTCTTTGGTGCTCATACTTTCGAACGTACAGATGAGGCTGGAATTTTCCATGCCGACTGGAATTCAAATAATCTGTAAAAACCCTATATTAATGAAGACAAGTATCAATTTAAACCCAACCATTATTGTCATTTTCGGTGGTACCGGTGATTTAAATCTGCGTAAACTGGCGCCTGCTCTTTACAATTTATATGCTGAAGGCTATATGCCTGATAAGTTTGCTATTATTGGTACTGCAAGACGGCCACTTACCAACGAGAATTTTAGAAACACCTTAATGGAAGGTGTGAATAATTTCTCCCGCACTGGTCAGGTGCAAGCAGATAAATGGTCCACATTTTCTCAGAATATCCACTATAACCCCATTGATGTTAAAGACTCTGCATCTTTTGATGACCTCAAAATTAGCATCGATAAATTTAAAGATGAATTCGGCCCTGAAACACAGATCGTATATTATCTGGCAGTTTCTCCTGATCTTTTCCCATCCATAGCAAAACGCTTAGCCAAATTTAAATTGGCGGAAAATGAAGATAATTGCCGTATCGTCGTAGAAAAACCTTTTGGCAAAGATCTTGAAACAGCCCGCGAGCTTAATGAATTATTGAAGGAGAGGTTTAAAGAAAAACAAATTTATAGGATAGACCATTACCTGGGCAAAGAAACAGTGCAGAACATTATGGCCTTCCGTTTTGCAAATTCGTTTCTTGAGCCACTTTGGAATCGGAATTACATCGACCATATTCAGATCTCTGTAACAGAACAGCTTGGTGTCGGCGATCGGGGTGGCTACTACGATGGATCAGGTGCTTTAAGAGATATGATTCAAAACCATTTACTGCAATTGCTGTGCATTATTGGGATGGAAACGCCAATTAATTTCGATGCAGACGAAATCAGAGATAAAAAGGTAGACGTTTTGAAGGCAATGCGTCGTTTCTCTCCAGAAGATATCCGTTTCAACACGGTACGCGGGCAATACAGCAAGGGCTGGATCAAAGGCGAAGCTGTACCAGGATACCGTTCCGAAAAAGATGTTGATAAAGATTCGAATACAGAAACATTTGCCGCCCTTAAGTTTTTTGTCGACAATTGGCGTTGGAAAGGGATTCCTTTCTATGTCCGTACTGGCAAACATTTAGCTCAAACCTCATCACTGATCACCATTCAATTCAAAGACGTACCGCATCAGGTCTTTCCTGGAGGAGCAGCAGAACATTGGCAACAGAACCGTCTGATTATAAGTATCCAGCCAGAAATGAGCATCAGATTACAGGTTCAGGGAAAACGACCGGGATTAGACATGATCCTTAATCCGGTCGATATGGTTTTTGATTACAAAGGTACCTACACAACTGAATCTCCAGAAGCCTACGAAACACTCCTGCTCGACGTGATGACGGGTGATCAAACCCAGTTTATGCGTGCGGACCAGGTAGAAATCGCCTGGGAATTATTGATGCCGGTAATTAACGCATGGGAAACTAAGAAATCTTTGAGCTTTCCAAATTATCCTGCAGGATCATGGGGCCCGGAAGATGCTGAGGCATTAATTGCCAGAGATGGTTTTCATTGGTATACACTCCCATTAAATAAGGACTGATGAATTTATTAATCTATAAAACTCAAAGTGAGTTATTGGAGGACCTGGCGTCTTATATCATCAAAATAGCAAACAAAGCGATTGAGGAACAGAACTGTTTTAACTTTGTTCTTACCGGAGGTAACTCTCCAAAAACTTTGTATGAAATGCTTGCTACAACATATAGAGACCAGATTGACTGGGGCAAGGTCTTCTTCTTTTTCGGCGATGAGCGAAATGTGATGCCTGATCACGAAAGCTATAACGGTCTGATGGCTAAGAAAGCACTATTCGAACCTTTAAATATTTCGGACGACCACATTTTCTATGTTGACACCAAATTGGCACCCGAAAAAGCAGCAATTGAATACCAAAAAGCCATTGTCAAGCATTTCAATGGCGCAGATCTGATATTCGACTTGATTCTGCTGGGAATGGGCGACGATGCACACACCGCATCCCTTTTTCCAGGAACGAATATATTGAAAAATAAAGAGGTGGAGGTTGATTCTGTTTATGTTGACAAACTGGCTACCTATCGCATTAGCTTCACTGCTCCATTAATCAATAAGGCAAAAAACATTGCCTTTCTGGTATTTGGGGAGAACAAAGCTGAGGCTGTAAAACACGTCATTGAAGGCGCAGTAAAAGACCCTACTTTATACCCGGCGCAGTTGATTAAAGCAATTGACGGCAGTGTCACCTGGTTCCTGGACGATGCAGCAGCAAGTTTGCTGGATTCATAGTAGAGCTCTTTTTTAAACACTAATGTCCGGATCTCCTCCGGACATTAGTGTTCTCAATCAAAAAATCGCCTGTGATAATTAATCTGGCCAAGATGATAGGACAAGTGTAAGCTTAAATGTATCAGCATAAAACCCACAGAACTACCGCCCTCAACAACTTTGACATTTGGATACTCCATTTCCAAGTCGTAATCTTCCAGACCATTTAAAGTTGTGTTTACGATATGAATGGTCTCTTCAACCTGGCTGATTAATTCACTTTTCGGAATATTCTTCAGGGAAAACTCCAGGTCTCTATTTCTGATATAATCAGAATTGCCTAGTTCTTTACCAATAAAAGTTTTCAGATTTCCAATGAGGTGCAAACAAAGGTTTCCCGCCGAATTCGCGATGTCTTTTTCAAAGCGCCAAATATTCTGTTCGTTTCTATATTGTTCAATTTCAGACTTTAACCGGTTAAGATCTCTTAATAAAAGTGAATTCAATGAATCTTTTAACATATATTTCGAATTACGCCGAAAAATAAAAAAAAATACGAGTACTGCCTAGACCTAAGATGAATTGTGAATAAATTCTGTAATAATTTACAGAATAGTCAAAATGGGAGACTCAGCAAGCTGAGCCTCTATGATCAGGATGCGACAGCTTGTTTATGGCGGCATGGATAAAAAGCAATGCACTGATGTTCCATTTTGATATTTCAGCAAAAATAATTTTCTGTGGAGTTTTAAGATCAGTTGAGAGGTGAAGCTGTGCGTTTTCTTAACTGACTATGATAGCCTTGTCGTGTAAGTCCAACATGCATCGCGATAGCTTCTTTACCAGCGATATTAACAAACAGGGCATTGTCCTTTTCAAATTCCTGTACTCGCTCCAGGGGTGGGCGATTTAAAAGTTGCGTACGGTTGCGATAATAATGTTCATTATTGGCGGCAATACCTTGCACTTGCTTTTCAAGTTCAGGAAATTCAGCGATTAAATTCAAGAGACCAGTGTAAGTAATAGAAAGCAATTCACCAGGTTCCAATACTTCAATATAATCTGGTCTAAATTCTTTGTTTAATAAACTAGAGTAGTTTAGTATAAATTCACGGCGTTTCCAAATGCGGGTTCCCCATTTACTTTGTCGGTAAGAACAAAAATAATAAGCCTGAACCATAGACTCAACAGAGAACCATAATCTACCCTCGTCAAAAGGACCGGGCAATTCTAACAATTGAAACTTTACTGCCTGATGCAGCGTACACGATTCATATAGACTGCTTACTAATCTTTCAGAGACTGTGATCTTGTCGAGGGCAGGCAGAATTAGCGCATCGATAAGTTTCATTTTATAAGCGTTCATAAAGGTGAGGAGGTTAAATACTCTTTAAAGTTCCAAAGATTTTTTTATCAGCACAATGGATATTTTGGACAATTTTTTTGACAAACAATTAAATATTTTTACAAAAGCAAGATAAACGCTCAATTTTCAGTATACAAGTTTGCAATTGCACTAGGTGACACATTAAAGCGCTGTTTGAAGGATCTACTGAAATGATAGGGATCCGAATAGCCCACGGACGCTGCTATTTCTTTAATAGATTTTTTAGTCAACATCAACTGTTTCAAACTTTGAAGCATTCTCAGATCAATGATATATTGATGCAAGGATTTCCCAAATTGTTTTCTGATAAGCCGCAGCATAGTTTTTTCAGACATACAAAAAATTGCTGCAAGTTCAGCCTTATTGTTCACAATGTCACTGGCATAGCATTTCTCCAGGTATGCCGCGATTTCCTCCGCTTTTTTTTTTTGTATTGAATGATGAATACTATTGAGCTCCAAACTTTTGTTATAACTTTTGAGGCATTCTGTCAAAAAATGATCTACCTCGGCATCAAGGTCTTTTCTTTGAAAATTTGGATCAGCATTAAGTTTAGTAAGCATTCTTAAGATCCGTTTGGTGATGGATGCATGTCCGATACTTATGTACTTCTTATTCTCTTCAAAATAACTATCTAAAATGGGGTTAAACTGACTAAAATTCTCGATCTGACCAAGCAGAGTTTCTGCAGGAATCGTTAAAAGCAGTAATTGATCTTTTCCAGTTGAAAAACATTGACAGTAAGCGCCAGGAGGGATGTAAAACATATGGCAGCAATTGCCGAAGGTCTCCTCAAGCAAGTTGTTATGCTGATCGTATAACAAAGAATGACCCTGAAGCATCACACTCATCAGAATGGAAGGCTTGTTTATTATAAAATTTATTTTTTTATGAGGATGAACATTATATTCTAGTAAATCAATAGTAACTAAGTTGTGTTCGATCGTTTGAACCAACACCTGACCAGGATCCAAATGAAGAAGTCTGTACCGGGCATTCTTCAACGCGAAAGTGGAAAATGCAGGAAGTTTGCCACCAGCTATGATTTCCATGGTTATCGAGAAATTTAATGTGATGGTTGAATACATAATAAGAACGTTAATAAAGCATCAAATCAAAGTTCCATACTAATTTGTTCTTAGAAAATGGCTAAAATTGACAAAATCCAAAAGAACTGGTGTACAAAATGTGAAAACGTCAAATTCGATGAGTTGCTTTATGGTGTATTAAAGACCTTTAGTTGTTTCTTTAGGAGAATGACCAAAATACTTTTTAAAGGACCGACTAAAATGGAAAATGTTTTTATAACCTACGGCAATAGCTGTTTCTCCAACGTGTCCTCCTTTTTCATACAACAATTTATAGGCGGTTTCCATTCGCCGTTTCAATATAAATTTGCTGACGGTCGTTCCAAAGGTTTTAGTGAACTGTCTGTTCAAAGTTCTGTCGGTAATATAGAAATGATTCGCGATCTTACGCGTGTCGCCGAATTCAGAGTTGCTAAGGTTTTTTAGAATAAAAGCTTTGATCTTATAGGCGATGTAGGGAGAATCATTGAAATGGTCTTCGAAATTAATTGAAGTAGAAGATAAGCTGTTCGAGTTTTCAAAAAGCACTCTGGCTTCCAAATATTCATCCTCCGTTATATTCAGTAAAGAGGCACAATATTTATGTGGTAAGTCTTTTGCCGGGAAGTTCTCGAGAAAAAAAGCTACTCTGTCCTTCACGGCAAGTCTAAATAATTGAACCAATGAATCTGCCGCCTTTGTGTCCATCAACATAATATGTTGTAAGATCTCTTGTGTCTCTGCAAATTTTTGCAATCTGGTAACACCGGCTTTTTTTATTTCCAGTACGATTACATCCCCAACAGCCACAAATTTCCCTCGGGTTGGTATTCCCTCAAAAAAGCTGCTAAGGTCTGTCACAATTTGCTTGGGGTAATAGACCCGTTCGACAATTTCCTTTTGGTCGGCCCCTGACTTGATTACCAGAATAAAACCACTGATCAGGTGCCAGGCCTTTAAGGC
>JAPSHM010000039.1 GCA_031179845.1 Pedobacter sp. | reverse complement strand
GTAGGGATCTCTCCGACTTTGTTTGCATTATAGGCACCATTGACACCAACAGAATAATTGAAATCGCCAATATTGCTTCTATAGTTAAGGGCTAATTCAATCCCGTTGTTCTTTACATTTCCCCCGTTGATAAATGGGGCATCCGTTCCGGCAGTAGCTAGAATTGGCGCTTCGATCAACCAGTCTTTCGTAGTCTTTGTGTACAAATCGAAATTCACAGTCAATTTGTTTTGCAGGAAGATCGCGTCAAATCCAATGTTCGCCTGCTCAGAAGTTTCCCATTTAATGCCTGGGTTACTTAATCGAATTTGATAACCACCTGGAACGAGCTTGCCCTCCTCAGGTCCGAAAATGTAATTGGTATTGTCTAACTTAATCGGTGCCAGGTATTGGAAGGCATCGATATTCTGACTTCCAACTTGACCCCAGCTTGCACGTATTTTGAAGAAATCAAGCCAATCTTTCTGATCCTTTACAAAATCTTCATTGGTGACTACCCAACCGGCAGAAACGGAAGGAAAATAACCCCAACGGTTGTTTGGGCCAAAGCGGGAAGAACCATCAGCTCTGAAAGTAGCATTCAAAAGGTATTTTTCTTTGTAATTGTAATTTAACCGGCCAAAGTAAGATAACCTGCGGTCAGGGGCATCCGGTTTTCCCTTGATGGAGATACCTGCGATGTCTTTGCCGGTTGCATTATCTAACCAGGCGTAATCAAAATCATCAAAAATCAAATTTGTATTGCTGCCTGTAATACTCGTACCGTCTGCACGGTAAGCAGAACTACCCACCATGGCTTCAAACGTGTGCGTTTGCTTCAAAGTAAATTTATAGCTCAATAAGTTATCCCAGATCAGTGATTTACCTTTATTCATTGATTGGTCCACTTTGGTAGTGGTACTGAAAGCATAGATCGACAGATTGTAGATTGGTCTGAATGAGCGGCCCTCGCCTGCATTGTAATCCATACCCAGACTGGTTCTGAACTTCAAATTTTTGATTGGTTCGATCAGTAGATATACATCACCGAGTAAGCGTTGGTTATTTTTTCTGTTTTGGCTGTTATACACCATCAGCGCATAAGGATTTGCCTCAGCTTTGTTCCAGTCCGACTGACTATTGTCAAAGAAGTTACCATTTTCATCATACATCGGTACGAATGGGCTGGTATTGAAAGCACCGCGAAGGGCGTTATTGTATTGGTTACCAACAGCAATGCCGTTATTCTCTATTTGTGAAAACGTTAGATGCTGACCAAATTTAATGATATCCTTATAAAAGTTATGTTCAGAGTTAACCCTAAAACCATAACGTTGATAGTTAGATAAATCTTTGCCACCTATTACACCCTCCTGTCCGGTATAAGAGAGCCCAAGTGAATAGACAGACGCTTCAGATGCCCCCGATAATCCAAGAGCATAATTTTGTGTCAATGCATTATCTGAAAACATCTGATTCATCCAGTTTGTCCCTTCACCGAAATTTTTGATTTCCTCGTTGGTGAACAGTGGTTGTTTACCACCATTGATGGCAGCTTCGCTCATGATGGCCGCATATTCGGAAGCATTAAGCATATCTGCTTTTCTGGTAACATTTTGCACTCCTGCATAAGCATCAAGCGTAATTTGTGCTGCCTGTCCGCGTTTGCCCTGTCTTGTCGTAACCAGGACCACTCCATTTGCTGCCTGCGAACCATAAATGGCCGCAGAAGCTGCATCCTTCAATACGTCAATGGATTCAATATCTGATGAGTTTAAATAAGTAATATCGTCCGTAATCACACCGTCTACTACATAAAGTGGCCCCGAATTCCCAATGGTACCCAGACCCCGAATGGTCACTTTAATAGCCTCTCCAGGTTGCCCGGAAGTTGAAGTGATCTGCACACCTGGCGTTTGTCCCTGTAAACCTTGCAGCGCATTGGTTGTGCTTTGACGCTGCAACGTTTCTCCTTTTACCTGCACAGTTGCGCCGGTTACCAGCTTTTTCTGCTGAACACCGTACCCTACCACGACCACTTCGTTTAGTGATTGGTCCTCTTCTGTTAGACTGACATTGAAAACTTTGTTTTCCGTTATTTTAATCTCCTGGGCCACAAAGCCAATTGAACTGATCTGCAGAACATCTCCTGTTTCAGCAGAAATGCTAAAAACCCCATCGTTATTGGTAGCAGTCCCACCTGTTTTTCCTTTTATTCTTACCGCCGCACCCGGTATCGGCAGCTTATTGGCCGAAGTTACTTTTCCACTTACCTGGCGTTCCTGGGCAAATAGGTTTTCACTTAACATAAGTAGTGAAAGAAACATCAGCAGGAAAATACCTTCTCTTTTAATTATCGAATTCTTTTTCATGCCGTTCCTAAGATTTAGTAAATAATTGATTCATTTTTATATTTGGATTTAGATTTGGTTACAGTTTTATGGCCGTTTCCTTACCGGTATAAGTAAGTGTACGGGTTGCCTTTTGATTGAAATCCAAGGACTTTGGAGATTTAGGGGACACGACAATAATCTTAAATGTCCGACGCTCCTGCATTCCCTCAAATGTTCCTTTACGCGCAGAGATGGTCAGCGTTCTATCTTTCTCCTGGTAGTTGAAATCAATATTGGCAAAGGCACCTTTCTCATAGTTGTAGTTGGTCCCTTCATCCTCATAAAGCGTAAAGGAAGCGTCCTTACCGGTGTATACAAATAAAGTAATGGGATCTGCAGCCTTTTCAGCAGTATATTGTATTTCTGGCCCTGTCGGTAAAATAGACCCTTCCTTCACATATATAGGCATTTTTTCATACGGTGCATCAGCTTTAATCGTTTGTCCGCCGTTCAAATACTTCCCGGTATACAAGTCATACCATCCCTGACCTGATGGCAAATACACCATACGGTCCCGCTCTTTATATTTATAAACCGGATTAATCAACAATGAAGGACCGAAAAGGTAGGCATCAGAGACATTCGCAGCTTTAAGATCATGAGGAAAGTCCATCATCAAACCGCGCATCATGGTATAGTCCTGATGGTAAGTACTGCCCGCGACCGAGTAAATGTAAGGCATCAATCTATATCTCAGCTTATTGTAGTAAAGCATGCTTTTATAGGCTGCATGTGTTTCCGGTGCGATGTTATAGATCTCTCTATACGGAAACTGACCGTGAACTCTAAACAATGGGACGAAGGCACCAAACTGAAACCAGCGTGCGTTCAATTCCCGCCATTCTTCCAGGTTCTCTTTATTAGGTTGTTCATAGCGCTTTTCAACAGAGAAGCCGCCAATATCCATCGTCCAATATGGCATACCAGAGAGGGAGAAGTTTACGCCGGCACCGATCTGGGATTTCATATCCTCCCATCTGGAAGCAATGTCGCCACTCCAGGCTGCCGCCGCATAACGTTGCAAACCTGCAAATGCCGACCGGGTTAAGATAAATACCCTGTCTTTTGGGTTTGCTCTGCGCTGTCCTTCATACACCCCTTTGGCGTTCACCAACGGAAATGCATTGAAATAAGTAGTTGACGACCCCTCGTAGGTCGGATTCATTAGGTTCTTTCTGATCTCAACCGAAAGATTGGAATGCATATCCGGTTCTGTTGCATCCATCCACCAGGCATCAATGCCTTTGCTGTACAACCTCTTGTTCATCAGATTCCAAAAAGCTGTTCTGGCGCTCGGATTGAAAGCGTCATAGAAAGTACTTGAATAACCTTTACCGATCCAATCTACACGGCCATCTGCAATATTTCTTTTGAAAAGAAAATTCTCTTTATTTAAATCGTCATAGATGTCAAAGCCCTTATTAAACTTCGGCCAAACGGAAATCATCAGTTTTACATTTTGACTGTGGAGGGTTTTGATCATTCCATCTGGATCGGCAAACCGCTCTGGATCAAACTGCTGACTTCCCCATTCTGGTTCTTTCCAGTAAGACCAATCCAACACAATGTTATCCAGTGGTATTTTTCTATCTCGGAACTCTTTTACTGTTGACAATATTTCGTCCTGTGTTTTATAGCGTTCTCTGCTCTGCCAAAATCCCATTGCCCATTTCGGCATCAATACGGCCTTCCCGGTCACCGTTCTATATCCGCTGATCACCTGATCTGCATTTGAACCATGAATGAAATAGTAATTTACTGCTGCACCTGATTCAGAGCTAAGCGCAAACGTATTTTTCAAAGATGCCGGCAACGGAGGAAGACAGGTTAGCCCTATATAGGATTCTCCTCCATCTGGAATCCATTCAATTTTGATTTTAGTCTTTTTATCCTTTTTTAGATCAAGGTCTATTATTGCCGAGCCGGGATTCCATGCTTGTCTCCAATAATCGGCCACCAACTTACCATCAAACCAAACTTTGATATAACCTGCGTATTTTAATTGTAACTGATACAATCCTTCTAACTCACTTTCAACGGCACCTTCGTACAACACCATTGCATCCTGCATTTTTACAGTTGCGGGAAACTTATGTTGATCCGTTAACCAATTTATCGAAATCTCTGATATGGGTTGTTTCAACAGCACTTTTTCAGGATCAGCCTTCGAAGAATAGGAAGCGGTAAGCCATCCCTCGTCACCTTCTTTCGAAAATAATTTCAATGCCGATAGCGGTTCGTAATCCCTCACATCGCCTGCACGGGTAATCGAATAATTATCCCAAAGCAAGCCATAACCTTTATTGGACACTACAAATGGTACACCGATCTCGGTATTGTATTGAACGAGGTCTACCCGCCGTCCGCTATAATTGACTAGACCTTGCTGATGTTGGCCCAAGCCATAGTAAGCTTCGTTTTCCTGTGCATCAAACAATTGAGTAACCTCATATGAATGTGCGCCATTAAATACTTTAGGTATGAGGGCTTCTCCCGCGGTCTTTGTTTGGCCGAGCAGTAGCTTACCATTGGCATCTCGATAAGTGATCAAGCCGGTTTTCGTCGACACTTCAACTTTAATTGATGCTGTGCTAAGCACCACCAGATCTTGTGTAACTGTAGTAGTAAATTTTACATCCGGATCGAATGTTTTAATGGCCATTAAACTTTTGTCGGCCGGAAACTCATTCGTTGCACTTGCAGTTACATGGATGATTTGATCTGAAACTGGTTGTAGTCTTACTTTTTTAACTCCTGACGTAGCATGTAGAATAGGAATCTCAATTCCTGATGATGTTTGCTCGTAGTTCTTTACTTGTCCGATTGCATTTATAGACAGCAGGATACTACCTATAAATAAAATTGCGCTAACCCTAATTTTTCGCATAGAAATAATATAGTTTATACTTGGTGATTGATTGTTAAAGATAGATGTGGATGAAAAAAGGAAGGGCATTCATATGATAACAATTAGGTATTCATATGTTAACGGATCGAGCTAATTCGCCTCCTCTGCCGGTTTTGAAGCAGCATAGGTAGAAGGAAGCATATCGAATTCCTGTTTAAAATATTTGCTGAAATGTTTTGGGTTACTGAACCCAACTTCATAAGCTACTTCGGCAACTGTCAATTGCGACTTCAATAAAAGGGGCTTGGACTTTAACAATCTATAACTGCGGATATAGGCTACCGGTGATTTTCCTGTAAGCGGGATTATCTTTTTATAGAGCCCCACCCGGCTTATATTCATATCTGCACTTAATTGATCTACGGTATAGGCAGGATCTGATAAATGTTTTTCTATGTGGTAGGATAACTGCCGCATAAACTTATCATCCAAAGATTCAATTTCAGTTTCCAGTGGTTTAAACTCAACCTGTTTCTGGTAGGTCTTTTTTGAAAGTGCCTGCTGTTGTACCAGGTTTCTGATCTTAGACAACAGAATTTCAAAATTAAATGGCTTTGTCATGTAATCACTTGCTCCTGTCTCCAGGCCAGTAAGCTGCTCATCTTCTGAAGTCAAGGCGGTCAGTAAAACTACGGGTATGTGCGCGGTGCGCCGATCCGCTTTAATTTTCCGGCAAAGATCGATGCCATTCATTTCAGGCATACTTACATCACTAACAATCACATCCGGATGTAGGGCAAGTATCTTTTGCCATCCTTCTTTTCCGTTTGCAGCCTCCGCAATCTGGTAAAATTCCTTCAGGTTATCTTTCAGATAAAATCTAAAATCTTCATTATCCTCCACGAGCATTAATACCGGTTTTTTATGCTTCCATTCATTTTTTAGCTCACTTATTTGATCTTTTGGCTCTATTGCACCTGAGGTAATCAGCAAATCAAATTCGACACGATCCGCTGGAGCTGCTTTTAGTTCTATTTCGGAAAATTCGAGGTAGACAGAAAATTCAGTTCCCTCATTCACTTTACTGGCGACAGTAATTCGCCCTCCGTGAAGACGGACAAATTCCCTGGTAATTGACAGACCTATGCCGCTTCCCTGGTTGACGATAGAGTCAGGGACATCATGCTGAAAGAATCTTTCAAAAATCCGCTCCTGATTCCGTTCGGGGATGCCAATCCCCGTGTCTGTGACTTTAAGTAACAGTTCGGTATGTTTTCTTTCATTTACTTGAGTTTCCAGGCTTACTTTTACTGTTCCTCCCTGAGGGGTAAATTTAAAAGCATTTGAAAGCAGATTGAACAGAATCCTTTCGACTTTGTCGTGATCAAAGTTGGTGATGAAACTTTTATTGTTTGTTTCAAAACTAAATTTAATGTTCTTCCTATCTGCCAGGTCACTGAATGAAAGTGTCAATTCCTGAATAAATAGAGTAATGTCGCCAGTTTTAGGGTGGAGTTTCAGTTCATGTACTTCCATTCTTCTGAAATCTAACAGCTGGTTTACCAGGTTTAGTAGTCGGCGCCCATTGCGGTGGATCATCTGAAGCTGTGGCTTTTCATCTTTGGAAGCTTGTTTTATCAACTTTTCGAGCGGAGTGATGATGAGCGACAGTGGCGTTCTGAATTCATGGCTTACATTAGTAAGAAACTTAATCTTAAGCAGGTCCAATTCATGCAATCTTTTCGCTTGTTGACGTTCCTGTTCGATTAGGAACTCCTTTTTAATTCTCTGAATGCCGCGATGCCTGACCAATAATAAGATGCCGCCGACAAGGATCACATATAATACATAGGCCGCTGTAGTCCGCCAGAAAGGAGGCATTATGGTAATCGTAAGACTAGTTTCATTGTTCGTCCAATTTCCGGATGCATCTGTTGAAACCACCTTAAAGATGTATTTTCCCGGATCGATATTGGTGTATGTTGCCATTCGGTTGTTTGGCTGAAGCTCCTGCCATTGCAGATCAAATCCCTCCAACTTATACTTGAATCTTATCTTTTGGGGATTGAAATAATTCAACGCTGCAAATTCGAGTGCAAATCCATTCTGACTATGATAGAGTTTAAGGTCACTGGTAAAAATTATAGATTTATTTAACAAAATCCGTCCGTCGACTTCCTCATCTATGCCAATGCTTCGATTCGAAATTTGCAAATCAGTAAGCACAATGACCGGTTTTGTATGGTCGTTCTTGATATTTTCGGGTTTGAAAAGGTTGAAACCGTTTGCACCCCCAAATAGGAGCTCGCCCGATTTCGTTTTATAACCAGCATTGGCATTGAAGGCATTTCCCTGCAAGCCATCGTGCTCGTCGTATTTCCGGAAGACATAGGAAAACTCGCCGCCTTCGCTTTTTTTCACCACAATTTCAAATAAGCCATTTGATGTACTTACCCAAAGATTTTTATGGTCATCTTCCACCACTTTCAAAGTGCTCATTTCTGAAAGTCCATCTTTTTTGTCGAAATTTCGGAATTGGCCTGATTGGGGATCTAGCCGACTTAGCCCATCTCTGGTGGATATCCAAATGAAGCCGTAACTATCCTGTAACACATCATAAACAACATTATTGATCAGCGAGTTTTTATTGCCCGGTTTGTTTCTATAATGTACAAATTCACCGTTAACTTTCAACTCATCAAGTCCTTCGGAACTGCCAATCCAGATACTTCCTTTTTTATCCTCCATCAAACACGACAGGGAATTAGATAAAATGCCATTTTTATCGCCAAATTTCTTATGAATAAAACCATCGTTAGTGCTGTTCAGTTGATCTAAACCGCCGCCTAAGGTTGCGATCCATAGATTTCCCCGGCGATCTTCCTTGATGTCCCAAACCCGGTCGTCAGTTAAACTATTCGGAACATTGGCATTGTGCTTATACCGTTTAAATGTTTTACCATCAAAGGAATTCAGCCCGCCGAAGTAAGTACCAACCCACAGCTTGTCTGCACGGTCAATGTAAAGACTTACAATAATGTCATTACTCAGGCTATTCGGATTTCCTGGTTCATGTACATATCTTTTAAACCAGCCTGTTTTGCGATTAAAATGAAATAAACCTCCGCCATTCGTCCCAATCCAGATGTTACCAGATCTATCTTCTACGAAACGATTTACGTCATCGTAGCTAAGTCCGCCCGGATTTGCGTTTCTACGCTTAAACAGCGGGAATTTCAGAATTTTTTCATGATAAAAACTAATGCCCCGTTTAAAGGTCCCTACCCAAATGATACCGGACTGGTCTTTGTATAATGACAATATTGCATTTTGTCCTACACTCTTAAGATCATCCTCTTTATGAAGCAAATAGCTGATGCTGAAATCCTTTTTGTTGAGCAGGTTAATCCCACCATGATCAGTACCAATCCAGATAAAACCTTTGTCATCTTGAATAATACTGTTAATTAAATTATTATTTAGCCCATTAGGTGCCTTATCAATAGCGCGCGTTTTTCCACTGGCTTGATCATAAAAATCGATACCTTTCTGATTATTGGTCGTATAAACCCACAAATCAGAATCACTGTCGACAAATAACTTATAAGTTTGAAACATAGATGGATTCCTTTGTCTGAAAACAGTTACCCGCTGCTCAACAACTCCGGTTCTATAATTAAGCTTTTCAATGGTTTTATCGACATAAATCACCCAAATATGGCCATCAGGGCCTTTCTGTAGTGTTGATACGGCGGCTTTTGCAAGTGTTGTGCTGCCAGTTCCTTTCAAACTTAAATGTTTGGTTTGTCCCTTTATAGGGTTGTATTTGAAAAGTCCATCCTCTCCGGCATTGAACCAAAAATTTCCGCCATCATCTTTTACAATGGCTGTAATTTTTTTTGCCGATATATTCAATTGCTCAAGATATGGGGTTACGTTTCTGATAAAACGCTGTTTCTCCGAATCGTAAATATTCATTCCATTTCTGGTTTCCAGAAACAACTTATTATCTGGCAATTCAAAAATCCCGGTTATTAGATCATCACCCAAAGATGTACTGTCCCGAGGATCATGCTTAAAGATTTTAATCCGCTGTCCATCGAAGCGATTCAAGCCTGAAAAAGTACCGAACCAGATAAACCCTCTGGCATCTTTGAAAATCGTGTTTACCTGGTTATGGGAAAGTCCATTTGAAAGATCAATTCCTGAAAATTGAATTTGCCGCTGCTGTGCCAACGCCACAGACAAAAACAGAAAGAAAGTGGTTATCAATAGAAGTTTCCTGGAAATCATAACAATATCTATCAAATATGATAAAAATCTGCGGAAAGCTACCTGTTTCCAGGTGCTTTAATTTGTCACGATTTTATCTGGATTAAGGAAGCAGTTACCTACTCAACGGAGGTTTTACAGATCTTCTATCGCACTTATACGGCTCTCATACGAATTTACCCGTATGGCATCTGTTTATTATCCGTATAAGAGCCGTATAACAAGCGGTTGCTTACAAAGATCTAAATGTCCATGCACTTACCACCATTATCCATGTTTCGCGGTTTATTTCAGGTGCACCTTTGTGTTGTCAATGGTGACATTTAAAAATATAAAATGCAACGTCTAAAAGCACTTGATCCGTTGAATTGGTTGAAGCCGCAAGTATTTAATGCTGAATTACGATAAAAATTAATATTAAATTTAGAATGGGTAAACTTAACTTTACCCGTTCTTAATCAATTGACTATGGAACAAAAACTACCTCTCCCACCTTTTACAATGGAAAGTGCATTGGAAAAAGTTCAGTTTGCTGAAAACGCATGGAACACCAAAGATCCGGAAAAAGTATGTCTTGCTTACACGATAGATACTGAATGGAGAAACCGCACTGACTTCATTAATGGCCGTGAAGAAGTTAAAGCGTTTTTAATAAAAAAATGGGAAAATGAGCTTGATTACAGATTGAAAAAGGAACTTTGGGGTTTCCGCGAAAATAGAATGGCCGTAAGATTTGAATATGAATGGCATAACGAAAGCGGCCAATGGTTCCGAAGTTATGGTAATGAACTTTGGGAATTTGATGAAAACGGATTGATGGCGAAACGTTATGCCAGCATTAACGATATGCCTATCAATTTCAATGAAAGAAAACTATTATAAAATAATCCACCTCTTTTCAAATGATAAATCAAACGGCCTTTAAGCTCATCAACTCACAGAACAATTCATTAGCATTAGAAATCTTTTCTTTTGAAGACGACTCTTATTTTTCTGATCTTAAAAGTCATAGTTATTACTCAACTATTTTGGTTACCGAAGGCAGGGGAACATTACGTGCCGATTATGCTGAATATAAGTTTGAAGCGAGCAATCTGATGACTTTCTCTATAAATCAACCCTTTTTAATTAAAGCCGAAAGTACCTTTAAAGGGATCCAACTTAATTTCCATCCGGATTACTTCTGTATTTACAAGCATCAGCAGGAGGTTGCATGTAATGGTGTTCTGTTCAATAACATTTATGAGTCGCCTGTAACCCATCTTGAACCCAATGAGCTTGAGAACCTGCTCGACCTTGTCAACCAATTGCAGACGGAAATGCAAAACGATGCAATTGCACAATATGAATTGCTAACTTCCTACTTGAAAATCTTTTTGATCAATGCCTCCCGCATAAAAATAAATCAGCAGGCTTCCCGAACGTTGCACCTGGAAAAGGAGCCATTTATTTTGCAAACGCTCAAGGATGCAATTGAAGCACATTATAGAACAATGCGTAGTGCCAGTGATTATGCCGATCTGTTGAACATTTCTACAAAGGCACTAAACAGAATTACTAAGCACCATTGCAACAAAACGCTAACAAATCTAATCGCCGAGCGCGTTATTATAGAGGCGAAACGGGAATTATTTCAAACGCTCAAACCAGTAAAAACCATCGCCCATGAACTGGGCTTTGAGGATGAATTTTATTTCAGTAGATTCTTCAAAAGCAATACCGATATTTCGCCACAACTGTTTAGGAATACGGTAAGTTTCGCCCGTGCTGAAACTTAATATTATTTTGCGCAAAAAAAACCGGGGTTGATGGATAACCCCGGTTAATACCGTTGATGATACTGAAAGAACCAGATCTAAGCGGCTGTTGTCATTTGCTCACAAGCCTCTGCGCATCTACGACATGCATCTGCACATTCCCTGCAAAATTCCATACCCATTTCCGCGTGTCTCTCACATTCCATAGCGCATTCGTTACAGATCTCTGCACAAAGGTTGCAGATTGCGGCACTGTGTTCACTGCCCAAACTCATAATTTCAGCTGCTGAACGGCAAATCGCCGCGCATTCCAAATTCAACTGGATACAACGCGAAAGTGTTTTATTATCCTCTAGTTTTATACATTCGGTAGCGCAATGGCTACAAGCTACGGCACAGGTTACACATTCCTGAATACAGTGCTGGAAATTTTGATATAACATAATCATCATTTTAAAGTTAAAAACACAACCATTTTAACTTAGCAACAGCAATTTTAATTTTTTCCATTTTCCTGGTCATACTCCAGACGATCGAAGACGCTAAACTGCTACTGGTAAATTATAAACCCTTAACAGTCCCCCTGAGATAATGTTCGTAACTTATGCAAATAACCAAACAGTTAACATTATTATAAACTTTTGGTTGCATTGATGATCTACTTTTGAGTAGTAATTCATTATACACTTTAATATCTGCAAAATGAAAAGACTTATTTTAAGTTTAGGTGCCATAGGATTGGCAGCAACGTTATTCTCCTTCATTTACGACCCACCACACGATTTAGTTGGTGTGTGGAACTTTGCTATAAAAGATGCACCTGAAGGATACAATGAGGGAAACATTGAATTTGTTGAAAAAGAAGGAAAATTGAATGGCAAAATGGTTACCAGCAACGGCACTTTCCCAATGGAACAACTGAAAGTTTCAAATGATAGCATCACGTATGATCTGTCAGTAAGTTCCAACCTGATGCAAGCGATATTGATCAAAATGAAAGACAGTATTGCGGGTAAGATCATTACTCCACAGGGTGATTTAGTTATTACTGGAAAAAGAAAAGTTCAGTAGCTAAAAGATACTGAGCGCCTCAAAGCAATGTTATCAAATGAATACGAATGGTAACATGAATACAGCAATAAGTTAAAACCAGAACTCTTCTTTTGCATCAACAGAAAAGCAAATATCTACTATGGAAAAACGTGAAGTTCAGATCAGCGCAGATCTACAAAAATTCATTGAAAAGTTTGAACCCAATAAATTTAAACTGATGGCTAAAGGAATTGAGATCAGGGGTATTAATAACATGCATAAAACAACTTCGCAGGCAAAGGACCTAATTGAAAGGCTACAACTTAATCTGGATGTACTACACAATGCTGAAATGCTCAGCTACGGTGGCTTTGAAGTGAATAATAGATAATTTAAAACGAAATTCGCATTGAAATAGTGCAAAGAAAAAAGCAAGCTGCAATCTGTTTGCAGCTTGCTGATAAATAAAAAGGCACCTTCGACAGATCGGAATCGAGGACCGACAATTCTCTCGCTAATTGAAAAGCTTTTTGCACATTTGCTCGATATGGGTATGATCTGTTCCGCAGCAACCTCCAATAAAAGAAATTCCGGGCAACTTGTCGTGTATCATTTTATATTCACTTGCCAGTAACTCTTTATCTCCCTTATCGATCACTACTGAATTGTCCAATTCTTCATGGCTTTTGGAAGAAGAATTTGCCCTGATTCCCTTTAGCCGGGCCGCCGTTCCCGGACGATCAAGTATCTTTTTGAAATGTTGAGGATGTGCACAGTTAATCATATAATAGAGCGGATAATTATCTGTGGACTGATCGATCGTTGCAATGGCTTCCTCCAGTGGCTCACCGCTGGGCAAAGCACCATCAGTTTCGACAGTAAAAGATATAACGACAGGCATTTCTCGCGATTTTGCAGCATTAACAATACCCAGGGCCTCTTCTACATAATTCATTGTAAATGCCGAGACCATGTCCACCCCTGAATCACGGAACACTTCTATTTGAGGTAGGCGGTATTGCGCAGCATCTGCTTCGTTCATAAGAAGACCAGGTTTATATCCATCTCCACGAGGGCCAATGTTTCCGCTTACAACTATTTGAGTTGTCTCGGTTTCAAATTCCGCTCTAATCGATTGCATGTGTTCTACAGCTTCCGCATTGATTCTGCTTAAATCCTTCTGCGCATAACCTAACTTAGCCCCCCATTCGGGATTACTGCGCCAGGTGGGCGTTTCTAAAATGAAATTGACCTTATATTGCAGGGCCAGTTTTATGAAATCGATATAATAGCTATTCAGTACATCCTTTCCGGTGGCAAGATCATACATGGTGAACACTGCATTGTGGGGTAGATCAATACCGCGGTTAAAAATCATGTCCGTTTCTAACCCACCATCAGAGATGAAGGGTTCGTTGCCGAGTAGTTTTTCGAGTCTATTTTCCATAGCATTTCTTTTGTGCTGTTTCTACCACAAACTATATTCCAGAAGGAGCGTTTTTTTCAGCTCATCTTTTGAAGAAAATTTGAGTTTGGTTAATCTTTCATAAATTCCTCAGAACGATTTTCAATGCGAATTGTTACACCTTAGGACAAAAAGCACAGATCAATGAATATAGCGCAAGATAAAGGTGAGAACGCTTTACGCTCCGGTCAGGAGCCACATCAAAGAGAAGAAATGGATCAGGCAGAAAGCGCCAGCAGGGCATCTTTCACATTGGAGCCTGAAAAAGGATTAACACCCGATCCAGAAGAATACAACAAAGGAGCGGCGCAAGGAAATATCAAGCAAACTGATCAAACTGATCAAACTGATGAAACAGATGAAGGGGATGTTGCACCTATCGGTGAGCCAGACTTTGACTCGGATGTGGATGCCGATATTGATACGGAATTAAATGCGGATGAAAACACCGTTACCCCGGACGACCTGCAGGCACTCAATGGAGAAGATGAGGACGATAACACTCGAATTTAGCAATGGATATCATTGAAGTTGGTTTTGGGGGTGGCTGTCATTGGTGTACGGAAGCGATCTTTCTCTCTTTGAAAGGTGTTACACAAGTTCAACAGGGATGGATCGCTTCCATAGAAAGCCCTACCAGCCTTAGCGAAGGCGTTATAGTAAGCTTTGCACCAACCTTGGTTTCTCTTGAAAAACTGGTAGCTATTCACCTGCGTACTCACAGTGCTACTTCTGCGCATTCCATGCGCAACAAGTATCGATCCGCTGTCTATGCTTTTTCAGACGACCAGCTGCAGCAGTGTGTTGCCATTATGCATAAATTACAGCATGAATTTGCCAATCGTCTCATCACTGAAGTGATCACTTTTGGTTCGTTTAAAAGCAATAAGCCGGAATACCTTAACTACTATTACGCAAATGTGGAAAAGCCTTTTTGTGAGAACATCGTGAATCCAAAATTGCTTCAATTGTTACATGATTTTCCGGCGGAAGTTGACCAACAAAAGCTACATCACCTGTTGCCTGATCCCATCCTGAGAAAACTGTAAATGCGATGTTCTAGTTCGACTTACCCTGGGCTGGCATCTTCACGTAAATCTCCCGGGTCATCCCGTTCCAGATTTTTGAGTAGGTCCGGTGCTACGGTGCCTTCACTTTGACTGACGGGCCCGTCAGATGGCAACGATGCTTGATCAGGATCCAGGTTTTCATCCGGCTGTTCCCTTTCTCTGGCCGGTATCCCTACATTTTCGTCATTCTCTTTTTCTCCTGCGTTACCGTTGTTATTTTGCGCTTCCATTTTGTCTTTTTATTTTTAACAATTGCTTTGCCGGAAAGTTTAGGAAAACGCAGTTACAGCCTACTACATTGTTTTAGCAGCCAATTCAGTTTGCGTGCTAATTGGCAGACTAAAGCAAAAAGTTGCGCCTTTATCTACATTTCCTTCTACCCATATTTTTCCCTCATGTAACCGAATAATTTCTGCTGAAAGGTAAAGTCCAAGCCCAAATCCAGGAACCGTCCGTGTTTGAATATTATCGATCCGAAAGTATCGACCAAATAGCTTATCCCGATCCTCTTCCTTAATTCCGTTTCCCTGATCTGCTATCCTAACCGTCACAATATTGTCCGCTGCCTGGGCAGATATTCTCACCTCCGTTTTAGCTGGAGCATATTTTATGGCATTGCTCAAAAAATTTGTTACGACCTGGCCGATTTTATCGTTATCCGCATCAACATAAAGGTTCGGCCCAGGCAGAAAGAGTAAGGTGTGCAGTGGAGATATGAACTTTACCTCTTCTACAATATTTTGCAGAAGCTGATTTATTTCGAGGGTTTCCTGGTTTAATTTAATTCTTCCGGCCTCATAGCTGGAGACGTTGAGAAAGCCATTCATCAGCCCTACCATTTTTTTAACTTGTATATTAGATTTCTCAAGTGACGTGATCACGAATTCATCGCCCCCATTTTTTGCCTTTAACGCCAGGAGTTGAATATAGGCCTGGAGAGTGGTCAGTGGCGACCTGAGCTCATGGCTCGCCATCGCGATAAAATCATTTTTACGTAGTTCGTCCTGTTTGTGGATCGTAACGTCATTGATCACACCGGCGAGGTGGGTCGCGTTATTATCAATGTCATGGGAAACATTGCCAATTACCCTAACCCATCGGCAGTTGCGTTCAAATTGGCTTTTCAACGGGTATTCAACATCCAATTTTTCACCTTTCAAAATACAATTTTCAACAGCTGAGGTAAAGGTCGACTGATAATTTTCTTCAATTCTTGATACTATTTTATCAAAGGACACCTTATCGTCAGGCCCAAACCCGAAAATATCCTTTAGCCTGTCTGACGCAATAAATCTACGGCTGTTGATGTCGATGGAATAAGTACCCATTTCAGCTGCATCAATTGCCATGGCTAACATTTTATTGCTAAGGTCGAGTTTTTGCTGAACCGCTTTAAGTTCTGTTATATCATTAAAAGTGACGATTGCACCCGTTTTCTTTTGATCCAACTGTTGTATATATGGCATCGTCATGACCTGATACCATTTGCCATTGTTGGTTTCTATTTCCTTAGTGATCAAGCAGCCGTCTATCAAAACCTGTTTAATGTCCTCGATGATGGTTTCAAACTTTATGTTGGTCGTAATGTTGCTCAGTGGACGCCCAATATCAGTATCCAATAAATTAATTTGCTTCACTGTGCCCGGAGAAAATTTCATCAATAGTAAATCACTGTTGATAAAAATTTGCCCATTGATATTGCTCCTAAAATAGTTGTTCAGGTCATCGTTGATATCAAGCAGTTCTTTATTTTTAGACTGATATTCTGCATTGATCGTTGCCAATTCTTCATTTACAGACTGCATCTCTTCATTGGTGCTCTGCATTTCCTCGTTGGCAGAGATCATTTCTTCATTAAATGACTGCATGTTCTCATTGGAGGCATCCAGCTGTTCATGTGCCGACTTTAGTGCTTCCTTAAGTTCTTTAAGTTCTTCTTCCAAATTGAGGGTATACTCATCGTGGTAGGTCTGTTCGTTGAAGTCAAGTTGCACATTCTCGGAAGCCACTACTGTTTTATCCTCCGTGAAGGTAACCATGATCAGTTTATGTTCACTTCCCTTTACCTCCAAAGGTGTAAGGCTAAGATTAACACATAAAAATGAGTCGCCCTGTCCGATTTTAATCCGGTTGACCACAGCCTTTTGCCCGGTCTTAAGCACATTGTTGTGCATGGTATGAAAAATCATTCCCAGTTTTTGCGGCAGCAGCTTTTCGATATTGGTGGTAAAATGCCTCGCCAGCAAAAATTTTGCTGTATTTCCGTACGATTTCACTACGTTCTTTTGCTCATCAATGCAAAGTGCAAGGTAGTTCAGGTCTTCTGCTAAACTCACCTGCATCATTTCAGTGAGGTTAACCCCTACACCCTCGTTCATAATTTGACCAGAGATAAATGGGGGCTTATATTTCACTTCGAGGCGATCCGGCATTGAAAAAGCATCGAAACTAAAAGCTTTCTTTGATTTGATGCTCCGATATAATTTATGTTCTTTACTGATGATCTCCAGGTTTTGAATAATGGGCATTGGGTTTTCGCTTGAACCAAGGAAGAGATACCCATCTAGCTTCAGACCAAATAGCAGCATAGAAAAGATTTTTCGTTGAAGCACCGGTGCCATATAAATCAACAAGTTTCTACAGCTGATGAAGTGCATATTGCAATATGGCGGGTTCTTAACCAGATCATGCTGGGCAAAGATCGCCATTTTCCGAAGTGCTGGTTTGATTCTGTAGTTATCACCTTCTTTCAGGAAATGTCGCTCTAATCGGTCTTGGCTAACATGTTTTAAAGTATCAGGATGATAAATGCCCTTACCAGCATGGATCAGTGCCGCGCTATCAATATCGGTGGCAAATATTTTAACCACTGTGAATTCAAGGTTTCCTGTTAATTGTTCGGCAATAAGCATTGCAAGTGAATATACTTCCTCCCCTGTCGCGCAACCCGCAACCCAAAGTTTGAGCTCCTCACTAGGAGCTAAGTTTTGTAATATTCCGGGAATGACATTTTGCTGTATATAGTCGAAACTTTCTCTATCCCTAAAGAAGGTGGTAACACTTATCAGGAAATCTTTTGAAAGCGCTCCAATCTCTTCCGGAGTAGACTTTAAAAATTCGAAGTATTTTTTTAAAGATGTAAAGTCATGGTAGGCCGCCCGCCGCTTTGTTCTTCTCAGAATCGTAGATATTTTATAATCTGAAAAATCAAGAGGCGAACGCTCTTTGATCAGGTCAACTATTGCCGCTAGATTTTGCTCATCATCATCTACCTCCAACTTAATGCCGCCATCGTAATTCACGTAATCTTCAATGGCGCCTGGCATCGAGGAGGGCTCAAGTATAAAGTCAACAAAACCAGTTGCTATAGCCATTGATGGCATACTTGGAAACGGTGAAGTTTCGGGGTCCCTGGCGATCACCATTCCGCCAGCTTTTTTTATTGCGACCGCCCCCTCAGTTCCATCACTTCCTAATCCGGAAAGGATAACAGCAATAGCTTTCCTGCCACAGTCAACCGAAATCGAATTGAAAAAAGTGTTTATCGTCAAATGCGGACTTTTTGATTTGTTTTTGTCTCTAAGATATAACCTACTTTTACTGATGGTCATAAATTTATCGTGTGGAATGAGGTATACACGGTTGGTTTGAACAAGACAGCCCTCTGTTGCCTCTTCTACTGAAAGCTTACTATGCCTCGCAAGAACTTCAACCATTCGACTTTTGAAATCAGCAGAGAGATGCTGTACCACAATATAAGACACCCCGTCCAGCGGGGTATGGTCAAAGAAAGAATTAATTTCTTCTAATCCACCCGCTGACGCGCCAATGGCAATAATGTACTCAGGGTCGCTCATTCTATTTTAAATAATTTTTAGGTAAATTCAACTGGTTTGAATTACACCTACGAGATGCAATTTGACGGGAAAGGCTTTATTGAAAAATCTTTTTTGTTAAAGATAGTCATTAAAATTTTGATAACTCACAATTCAATTTAGGCATTACCATATATCAAAACAATCAGTCCAATTGGGTTCAAACAAACTTTATTTTGAATGCAATCTGGCACCGGACAGTATCCACAACGTTTTGGACCCACTGTTGTAAGCGAACCGATCAACGTAAGATGTGTTTTTCAGGGTCTCAATGGAGGATGATAGACCGATTAGGGATGTAGCTCAGTTTACTAAAGATGAAACTATTGTGATTTCTTTTTGTTTAGCATCATCTATTAATTACAGATGATGAAAAAGACCTTATTTATCCTGATTCTTGGGTTGCTTTATCTCTTATCATTTCTTTCTCTTCGGGCGCTTTACATATTCGCTTTCGTTTTATATTTAATTTTAAATCGGGTTCTCAAATACCGGAGAAGAATAATTGATCAGAATTTGTTGAACGCATTCCCCGAAAAGTCTTCAGAGGAACGTCTCTTGATACGAAAAAAGTACTATCGATACCTGGCAGACCTCATCGTAGAATCTATCAAACTATTGACGATTGGTAACGCTGAAGTTGCAAAAAGAGTAAAGGTGGTAAATCCTGAGCTGATCAGCACTCTATTTAGTGACGGCAAAAGTGTAATTGGTGTGTTGGGCCATTATGGAAATTGGGAGATGGGTGCCCTTCGTTTCAGCCAGCTTTTTAATGAACCAAGGATTATTGTATACAAACCATTATCCAACAGGTATGCAGACAGGGTATTGAAAGATATGCGATCAAAATTTGGAGCTACGTTGATTTCGATGCGCAACACAGCACGGACGTTGATATCAAATAAAAACATTCGTACGATGACAGTAATGGTCTGCGATCAGACGCCGGCAAAATCTGAAATTCAATACTTTACAAACTTTTTAAATCAACCCACTGCGGTTTTCTTAGGTGTGGAAAAGCTAGCAAAAACCACTGGCAGTGCGGTGGTATTTTGCGATATAAGGGTAAAGAACAGAGGCGAATATGAATGTACATTCATACCGTTAATTGATGATCCAGAGCATACTGTTGCCTACCAGATCACCAATGAACATGTCCAATATTTGGAAACGGTGATCCGCAAGCAGCCCGAGTGCTGGCTTTGGTCGCACAGAAGATGGAAATATAAACCAGAGGATTTACAATTTGCTCATGTACCAAATGCTAAGAGATCCAACGAAACCATTTCTCATTCTTAGTTATCCAGTTTTGGTGACCTAATAAATGCTTTAGCCGC
>JAPSHM010000274.1 GCA_031179845.1 Pedobacter sp. | reverse complement strand
TTTATCTGATTTTAATACAACTTCCTCGAAGTTCGCATCTGTGATTTCTAAAGCCATAATTCTATTTTTTTTATTTTATTCTTTTATTTAGCTTGCTGAGCATCCCCCTGTTTTATCAACGTTTGTCTCTTGCAGACTACAAATATATAATCAAATCTAGTGCCATCAACTTTGCTACCGCCATTATGACATTAGTTCAACTTTGAACTAATGTTCAGGGCATTCAACTGATCTAAAAAATCGTTCGTAGGATTGATCTTTAATGATTTTGAGGGCAATTTCACCACCACGTTCTGCTCCCTGTCGAACACATCAAACAGCAATTGACAATTTTGTTGCTCTGTAGTTGCTTTATTGTTTTCGAGAATTGCTAGAATCTGACCCATAAAGTCGTCATTTACCCGTTCTATCGGTACGTGAATGGTCACACTTTTCGCCAGTTTATCTCTAAGTTCAGAAAGCAGATTTATTGAAGTGATCTTAAATTCCCAATCACCCTCTTTTCTAAACCGTTCCGCTACGCGTCCCCTGATCTGGAGAAAATATCCGTCCGTTAGAAACTGCTTAAACTTGATAAAGTCGTCACCAAACAACGCCAATTCACTACTGTCATCGTAATCCTCGAACATCATGGTTCCAAACGGTTTTCCGGTTTTGGTCATGCGTTGTGCCGCCACAACTACCAGTCCTCCAACTACAAGTTCTTTGTTCTTAATGGTTTCAAACTCGGCCAGCACTTCTTCATTCGTATCACCGGTCCTGATCTTATTTACAAGTGCCAGGTGTTTTACTTTATGCTGGCAGAATTCCCTCAATTCCAGTTTATAATTGTCTAAAGGATGGCCGGACAAAAAGATCCCAATTGCATCCTTTTCATATTTCAGTCTGTCTATCAAGCTCCATTCTGGCGCTGTCGGCAAGGCCGGCTCCAAAATCAGGTCGGCAACAGAGCCGCCAAACAAGGACGACTGCGAGGACGACTCGTTATTCTGAAAATCATTGGCGTACTTAATGACCTTCTCAATTCCATTCATTTTGTCATTGATTCCCACAAAGAAATACTGTGCGCGGTGATACCCAAAATCATCAAAAGCACCACTGTAAACAAAGCTTTCGTAAGCCTTTTTATTTACGGTACGGGTGTTTGATCTTCGTGCGAAATCGTAAAGATCTTTGTACATCCCATTTTCCAGGCGCTCTTCAATGATACTTTCTACCGCTTTATCACCTACTCCTTTGATTCCTGATAGACCAAAGCGGACTTCACCCTGGGCGTTTACCGAGAATTTGGTTCCAGATTCATTTACATCGGGACCAAGCACCTGAACGCCCATTTGCTTACATTCCTCCATGAAGAAGGCAACCTGCTTGATGTCGCCCATGTTATTTGACAGTACGGCAGCCATATATTCTGCAGGGAAGTGCGCCTTCAGGTAGGCAGTCTGGTAGGCGATCCAGGCATAACAGGTTGAGTGGGATTTATTAAAGGCATAAGAAGCAAATGCTTCCCAATCCTTCCAGATCTTCTCTAGTATAACCGGGTCGTGACCTTTTTCTGCTGCCTGTTTTACAAACTTAGGCTTCATCTTATCCAGGACGTCCTTCTGTTTCTTACCCATTGCCTTACGCAAGACATCGGCCTCGCCTTTCGTAAAGCCGGCTAGTTTCTGGGATAAAAGCATCACCTGCTCCTGGTACACGGTAATTCCGTAGGTTTCTTTCAGGTACTCCTCACAAGCATCAAGATCATACTTAATTTCCTCTTCCCCGTTTTTCCTGCGCACAAAGCTTGGGATATATTCCAGTGGGCCCGGGCGGTATAGCGCGTTCATGGCAATTAAGTCGCCAAATACAGTAGGTTTCAGTTCCTTCATGTATTTCTGCATGCCACTACTCTCGTACTGAAAGATTCCTATCGTTTCACCGCGTTGGAAAAGCTCATATGTCTTCGCATCATCAATAGGAAAATGATCCGGATCAAGGTCGATGTTGTGTCTGAACTTCACTAACTTGACGGTATCCTTAATTAAGGTCAGCGTTTTTAGACCTAAAAAGTCCATCTTCAGCAAACCCGCACTCTCTACTACAGAGTTATCAAACTGGGTCACATACAGATCAGAGTCTTTCGCAGTAGCCACTGGAACAAAATCAGTGATGTCGCTTGGTGTGATGATCACCCCACAGGCGTGTATCCCCGTATTTCTTAAAGATCCTTCAAGGATCTGTGCCTGTTCAAGCGTTTTTGCACCAAGGTCCTTTGCTCCCGCCAGCGCTTTAAGTTCCAATACCTTTTCATATTCATCGGCACGTAATCCTTCTTTCAGGGTTTTTTCATCCAGCGTAAAGATCTTGGCCAGCTTCATATTCGGAATCAGCTTCGCGATCTTCTCTGCTTCGAATAGTGGTAAATCTAATACACGGGCAGTATCTTTAACGGACGACTTCGCCGCCATCGTACCATAGGTAATGATCTGGGCCACCTGGTTGGCACCATATTTCTTGATCACGTAATCCATTACTCTGCCACGACCTTCATCGTCAAAGTCAATGTCAATATCCGGCATGGATACCCGATCCGGATTCAGGAAACGCTCAAAAAGGAGATCGTATTTAATGGGATCGATATTTGTAATTCCCAAACAATAAGCAACTGCCGAACCCGCAGCAGATCCCCGCCCTGGTCCGACGGAAACATCCAGATTCCTTGCCTCAGCAATAAAATCCTGTACAATCAAGAAATATCCCGGATATCCGGTCTTCTCAATGGTCTGCAGTTCAAAATCCAGCCGTTCAGCGATCTCATCGGTAATTTCCCCATATCGCTTTTTGGCACCAACATAGGTAAGGTGTCGAAGGTATTTATTCTCCCCTCTTTTACCGCCGTCTTCTTCATCTTCCTTTACCAGGAACTCCTCCGAAATATCAAACTTCGGTAACAGTACCTCGCGGGCCAATTTATAGATTTCGATCTTGTCTATGATCTCCTGAATGTTGAAAATGGCTTCCGGAAGATCCGTAAACAGGGTCTTCATTTCAGCAGGCGATTTGAAATAGTATTCCTGGTTCGGCAATCCAAACCTAAAACCGCGACCGCGACCAATAGGTGTAGCTTGTTTTTCGCCGTCCTTTACACACAGCAAAATGTCATGAGCATTGGCATCTTTCTTATTGATGTAGTAGGTGTTGTTGGTAGCCACTACCTTAACCTCATGCTTCTTTGCCAAAGTAACCAGAGAAGTATTGACGATATCTTCGTCCTCCTGCCCATGACGCATCAGTTCGATGTAAAAATCGTCACCGAACATCGACTTCCACCAGAGCAAAGCTTCCTCGGCCTGTTTCTCGCCAAGATTCAATAACTTGCTGGAAATTTCTCCGTATAAGTTTCCGGAAAGCACAATGATGTCATCCTTATATTGTTCTATAACGGCCTTGTCTATTCTCGGGATGTAATAGAAACCTTTGGTATAGGCAATAGACGACATTTTTGCCAAATTATGGTAACCTCTTTTGTTCCTGGCCAGCAATACGACCTGGTAACCGTTGTCTTTTCTGCTCTTGTCCTCATGGTTTTCACAGACAAAGAATTCGCAACCAACAATGGGCTTTATAATCGATTCCTCGGGAACTTTCCCCTCTTCAATTGCAGCCTGATTTCTGGTTTCAACTCCTTTATTATGGTTCAATACCTGGGCTACGAAATGAAAGGCGCCCATCATATTGGCATGGTCGGTCATTGCTACCGCAGGCATTTTAAAGCTCGCAGCGGCCTTGATCAAAGACGGAATATTAATGGTCGACTGCAACACAGAAAACTGGGTATGGTTATGCAGATGCACAAAATTTGCGTCCGCCAGTTCCCGTTTATTCTCATCCAGTGTACTTTTGGAGATTTTTGGCCCCTCGGTTTGTTGCAACCGCTTCCTGATTTCATCAGAAGCTGATTTGAGGTTAATATGATTTAAACCAACACGCTCAAATACCTGAGGTGTGTTTTGCTTGAAACGTTGTATATAGGCCACATCAGCTTGCAACTGCTCAGGCTTGAAGGCGTCTAACCGGATCAGTTGCAAAAAGCACCGTGTGGTCGCTTCCACATCAGCCGTTGCGTTATGCGCTTCGGAAAAGGGCTGACCAAACAGATATTGGTGCAGCTCCGTAAGGTTCGGCAATTTAAATTTGCCACCACGGCCTCCTGGAAGTTTTAGGAGCTCCGCCGTAACTTCTGTACAGGTATCGAGCACGGGCATTTGCGACATCGGGCTTTCTATGCCCAACCGGTGAAATTCGCAACCCATAATATTGACATCGAAACCGATATTTTGTCCAACTATAAATCTCGCCTTGGCTAGTGCTTCGTTGAACCTGGACAATACCTCAGCCAGCGGAATACCTTGTTCTGTGGCCAGCTCCGTCGAAATTCCATGAATACGTTCTGCATCATAGGGGATATTGAAGCCGTCCGGACTAACCAGATAGTCCTGATGTTCGATCAGGTTACCCAGGTCATCATGCAGCTGCCATGCAATTTGAATACACCGGGGCCAGTTGTCTGTATCGGTAATTGGTGCATTCCAATTGCGTGGTAAACCCGTGGTCTCGGTGTCAAATATTAAATACATAGCTGGTAATTATTCTCGTTTCCTGACAATCAGAATGAATGTGCAAAAATACGGAATTTTAGCCGCGATCCATGAAATTCAACGGTAATTTTAAGCGTGTAACTGTTCCTTTTCCTGGAGAACCTCCTTATGTCCCTGAGATACAAGTTTACTCGTGTCATAGCCTTTTTCACGACAGCGGTTAACAATCTCCCGAAGCAAATCTTTTGGCAGTTCGGGAGTCCGTGACATGATACAAAGGTGCTTGTTTCTAGGGTGACCAACCACTACATAGGAATAATCTTCAGCCAGTTCAATTACCCAGTAACTCACTTTAAAAGGCCAGATCAGCTGCGCTTTAAATTCCGCATTTCCGGAACCGCGCACTACGAATAATTTTGACCGGATATAACTGCGTTTTTCAGTCCCGACGATGTTGTAGGTAGTAAACACGGCATAATATCCATCGGGATGAATCACATAGGTTTCAATCTTGCGATGCCAATGTTTGTCCATAAAAGTAGGAATAGAATACAACGAATACCATTTCCCCGCATAAGCCATAATATCTACTCGTTGTACTGGAATGTTGTCCATAGCTCTCCGTTTGACTCGCATTAGGCAAATGTAAATTCTTTATCATAAAACCCATAAGAAAGAAGAAAGTTTTCAAAAGCATTTTTTAAACTCGCGTAAATTAATAACTTCGACAGAAGGTAACATACATAACAAAATTATTATGAAAATAACAGTCGTAGGTGCCGGTGCCGTAGGTGCCACTTGTGCAGATAATATTGCCAGGAAAGAATTAGCTGAAGAACTAATTTTACTGGATATCAAAGA
>JAPSHM010000273.1 GCA_031179845.1 Pedobacter sp. | reverse complement strand
TTTATATTTTTAGAAATCATATATCAAACTTTTCGCTATTGTTGGGGTTTTTCATGGAAGACCGTGTAAGGCTTGTAGATTTTTGCAAAATTTGCGGGTTTTTATTTATAACACGACTCTAAGGCCACCAATGTGAATTCCACATGGTATGCGTTAGAAAGTGTAAGTGGAGAGATCATCCTAATTATGGGTGGTGTTGATAAGGGGAACGATTACGATATGCTGAAAGATATTGTTCGGGAGAAGGTCAAGGCAATTGTATGTTTAGGTAAAGACAACAAGCGAATCCATGAGGCCTTTGAGGACGATGTGGACATAATTGTAAATACCTTCTCGGCGCATGAAGCCGTGCAGGTAGCTTACCATCTGGCAAAGAAAGGCAATACAGTTTTGCTGTCGCCCGCCTGTGCTAGTTTTGACCTGTTTAAAAGTTATGAAGACCGCGGGAACCAATTTAAAGCAGCGGTTAAAGAACTGTAAATTATGATAGCAATTAGTAAACTTCTAGATAAGACAAAAGGTGATCGCTGGATCTGGCTGATCATTATCCTGTTGTCTATGATCTCCGTCCTTACCGTTTACAGTGCAACCGGAACTTATGCTTATAAGACCGGAAAAACTGTAGAAAAGATTCTGCTGACCAAGCATTTGATCTTTGTGATTATGGGTATTGGAATGATCTACATCTCGCATTTACTGGATTATAAGTATTATGCCGGAATCTCAAAAGTTCTAATGATCATCACCATTCCATTACTGTTCTATACGGCCGTATTTGGCGCAAATATTAACGATGCTTCGCGATGGGTTAAGATTCCGTTGATCGGGCTGACCTTTCAAACTTCCGATTTAGCGAAAATAGCGCTGATCACGTTTCTGGCCAGGATGCTGACCAGAAAGCAAGAGAATATCAAAGATGTGAAGACGGCATTTATTCCCATAATGGGTTCTGTTTGTGTGGTTTTTGTCTTGATTGCATGGGCAAACCTATCTACGGCACTGATGCTTTTTGGCGTGAGCATCTTGTTGCTCATCATTGGTAGGATCAGCATCAAGCAGATCTCGATGGTATGTGCCGGTGGGGCAGTATTGTTGTTATTCATCGTATTTCTAGGCCCAAGAGCAGCTACTTACAAATCGCGGGTAAACTCCTTTTTGCACCCCGAACAACAGCATTCGGATAAGACCTATCAGGCGGATCAGTCGAAAATTGCACTGGCAACCGGAGGCGTATTTGGAAAAGGACCTGGGAACAGTACACAACGTAATTTTCTACCACACCCTTATTCGGATTTTATTTTTGCAATTATCGTGGAAGAATATGGATTGATTGGTGCGATTACAGTGATCCTTTTGTATCTGGTACTGCTGTACCGCTGTGTGCGGATTGTAACCCAAAGTCCCAAGGCCTTTGGGGCGCTACTGGCTGCAGGGCTGAGTTTTAGCCTGACCATTCAGGCATTTGCCAACATGGCCGTAGCCGTAGGCCTTGGACCTGTAACAGGGGTGCCTTTGCCTTTGGTAAGTATGGGTGGAACGTCCATGATGTTTACAAGTATAGCCTTTGGCATCATTTTAAGCGTAAGCAGGGATGTAGAGGAACAAGGAAGTAAAAAAGTGATTGTAGGTGAAATTCCAGCAATGGCATAAAAAATGAATATAATGGGACCAACGAAAATAATTATTTCAGGAGGCGGTACTGGTGGGCATATTTTCCCGGCAATTGCCATAGCTAATGCGCTAAAGCGTATGGAGCCTGAATGTGAAATTTTATTTGTTGGTGCAAATGGTCGCATGGAAATGGAAAAAGTTCCTGCAGCCGGATATAAGATCATCGGTTTAAACATAAGCGGTATACAAAGAGGCTCAATTGTTAAGAATTTAGGTTTGCCGTTCAAAGTGATTGGAAGTGTACGTAAAGCTTTAAAAATCATTGAAGAATTTCAGCCTGATGTAGTGGTTGGGGTAGGAGGTTATGCGTCCGGTCCGATCCTTTTTGCCGCATCATTGAAGAAAATACCATACCTGATCCAGGAACAGAATTCCTACGCCGGAATCACCAACAAATGGCTGGGAAAATACGCAGAGAAGGTCTGTGTTGCCTTTGATGGAATGGAACAGTTTTTCCCAGCTGCAAAGCTGGTCAAAACCGGAAACCCGGTCCGAAGGGAAGTGGTTGACGTGCACAACAAACACCATGCTGGCGCGGAATTGCTGAAGCTTGATCCTTTGAAAAAGACGATTTTGGTAACCGGGGGAAGTTTAGGCGCAGGGACGTTGAATAAAAGTATAGAGAAACATATCTCAGCACTGATCGACGCCGATGTGCAGTTGATCTGGCAAACGGGTAGGTTCTATTACAAAGGAATCATGGAACGTTTAGGGCCTGACTTTCATCCTAATGTACGGGTACTGGAGTTCTTAAACAGAATGGACCTGGCTTATAGTGCGGCTGACTTGATCATTTCAAGGGCAGGGGCAGGAACGATCGCTGAATTGTGCCTGATTAAAAAGCCGGTAATACTGGTCCCTTCACCCAATGTTGCTGAAGATCATCAGTCGAAAAATGCACTGGCTTTGGTGCAAAATAATGCGGCAATGATGATTGCCGACCGGTCGGCCACCGACACCTTAGTGTCAGAAGCGCTCAATTTATTGAACGATAGAGAAAGAAGTAAAATATACGCAGAACAAATTGGTAAAATGGCTTTACCAGATGCAGATAACCTCATCGCAAGACATGTGATGTTGCTGGCAAAGGGGAGGAGCAACTGATGGAACTGAGCAATATAAAAAGGGTTTATTTTGTAGGGATCGGAGGAATCGGGATGAGTGCGGTTGCGCGGTACTTTGCAAAACGTGGATGTGAGGTGAGTGGGTATGATAAAACGCGTACCAACTTGACTTTGGCCCTGGAAGCTGAGGGAATCCCAGTTACCTATGTTGACGATCAGGAGACTTTACCGGGTTCATTTCGCGCACAAAGTGGCGATACGTTAATTGTTTACACTCCTGCAATTCCTAAAAATTCGGAGCTGTTGTCATTTTTCCAAAGTAATGGATTTGTACTTAAGAAACGCTCAGAGGTTTTAGGCGTAATTAGCAAAGGTCAGTTTTGTATTGCCGTTGCCGGAACTCATGGTAAGACTACTACGTCTTCAATTGTTGCGCATGTTTTGATCGCAACAGGATATGGATGCACGGCATTTTTAGGAGGGATTGCCACCAACTACAATAGTAATTTTATCATCGGAGATAACAATGTCGTTGTTGTAGAAGCTGATGAATACGACAGGTCTTTCCTGACACTTCATCCGGATCTGTCGGTGGTCACTTCTATGGATGCCGACCATTTGGATATTTATGGTGATGAAGGGCAGCTTGTTGAATCGTTTAAAATCTTTGCCAGTCAGCTAAAGCCGGGTGGATCTTTATTCGTTAAAGCGGGACTTCCACTGGATCAGGGTTTTACCTACAGTGTGGGTTTGCCTTCGCAGATCACTGGGCAGAACATCCGGGTAAAAGGTTCCAAATTTGTATTCGACTATGTGGACGCAACGTTGACCATTTCTGATATTCAGCTGATGCTTCCGGGAAGCCATAACGTCGAAAATGCTGTGGCAGCCATTGCAGTAGCGCTCAAGCTGGGCATCGATCCTCAGAAAATTAAAGATGCGATTGCATCTTTTAAAGGGGTTAAGAGAAGGTTTGAATATATCGTTGATGCTCCTGAACAAATTTATATTGACGATTATGCGCATCACCCTGAAGAGTTAAGAGCCTGTTTTGACGCAGTAAGACAGTTGTACCCGGAGAAAAAACTAACAGTAATTTTCCAGCCACACTTGTTTTCCCGTACAAGGGATTTTGCAGATGATTTTGCTAAAGTATTAAGTACAGTCGACGAACTGTTGTTACTTGAAATATATCCTGCCAGGGAATTGCCTTTAGCGGGTGTAGATTCGCAGTTGCTGCTGGATAAGATCACGATTCCTGCCAAAGAGATCTGTGGAAAGGAATTGGTGTTGGAACACATTAAAAACAAAAGACCTGAGCTCCTTGTAACTGTGGGAGCAGGAGATATAGATACATTGATACAACCACTTAAAGCGATTTTGACTCATGCTTAAAAGGATAGATTGGATGTCGATTTTTAGATGCTTTGCCTGGATATTCTGTCTGTGCGGACTGGTGGTATTGATGAGTTTTGTGGATGGGAAAAAGAAAACAGTGGTTTGTACCAACATCAAGATCCTGATCCCCGGGGCTGATAATTTTATAGAACGGGACGAAGTGGATGCCATCTTGAAGCAAAGTCAGGGTTCTTTGATAGGACAGCAGCTAATGGGCATTAACCTGCAGCAGATTGAAAAGAACATTGTCGCCAATCCTTATATCGCCTATGCGACTGTTTACGCGGATATGAATGGCGTGATTCAAATTAAAATTAAGCAGCGTCAGCCTGTTTTAAGGCTGATTAACGCTGCCGGGCAAGACTATTATATAGACAGTAACGGATTAAAAATGCCGATGTCGCCAAATTTCACAGCAAACGTGCTGGTGGCAAACGGAAATATCATGGAGCATTTTAGCGGAAAGGTGGACACGCTGATCACCCGTCTGGCTATCGATCTTTATAAGGTAGCGCTTTACGTCAAAAAGGATACCTTATGGGATGCCCAGATTGAACAGATGTACGTAAATAATGTGAAAGATATAGAGCTTATACCAAGGGTGGGCAACCAGCGCATTATACTGGGGACCGCAGATTCACTCGAAGTGAAGATGAGGAACTTGCTTGTTTTTTATAAAAAAGCAATGCCTAAAATGGGCTGGAATACGTATAAGACAATAAATGTGAAATACACCAATCAGATTGTTTGTGAAAGGAATAAAATTGATTCCTTAACAGGTGAGGTGATAAAAGATCGAAGGGACACAGCTGCCGGGCAGCAAGTGATACAGGATCTGCCGGTGAAGGATAAAAGTGAAAAAGAAGACAATACAATAGAATAAGTGAATACAGATACCAGGAATAACAATAATAATAAACTCAACAAATCAATATAGTTATGGGCAAAGACAAACCTACCATTCAATCTCCAATAGTAGTCGGATTAGACATCGGTACTACTAAGATCTGTGTGATCGTTGGTCGCAGGACACAGCATGGAAAAATAGAAGTATTAGGAATAGGAAAAGCAGAATCTGCAGGGGTTACCCGTGGAGTTGTTTCTAATATTCAAAAGACAGTACAGGGAATTTCCCAAGCTGTTGAATTGGCAAGCGGGCAGTCAAATGTTGAAATCCGCGTGGTAAATGTTGGGATCGCCGGACAGCATATCAAAAGCTTGCAGCATCGGGGAATCCTGACACGTCGTGAACTGAACAGTGAAATCGGGAAGAAGGATATTGATAAGTTGATAGATGATATGTTTAAACTGGTTATGCCCCCAGGAGAAGAA
>JAPSHM010000272.1 GCA_031179845.1 Pedobacter sp. | reverse complement strand
CGGAAAAATACCATACTAGATGTTTCTACTTACTATAATGACGTAATAGGGGTAACAAAATCTCCCGGTCAACGTGACTGCGAGGTTGTATTCTGGATAGATTCAGACAATGCGCCTTATGTGATCACCAAGCCATTACATCATACTCAGAAGATGCTAAGAGAAGATGAGACAGGTAAAGTATTCAGTATAAAAGTGGTTTTGAATTTTGAATTAGAGCGGGAGTTACTGGGCTTTGGCTCTAAAATGAAAGTATTGAGTCCGAGGATCCTGGTGAAGCAGATGAAACAGCAACTGCAAAAAACTATTGAGGGTTATAACACATTAGAAATCTAAAGTTATGCAATCGCTTTAACTTTTTTTTTACTTAGCTGATTTAGCATGTTCCTCAAGCGTTATTACCCTGGCTCTTATGGCTTTATTCTCCTCTTTTATTTCACTATTCTCCTTCTTCATTTCAATTAAATACAGCGTAAGCTCTTCGATCTTCTGTAGCAGCTTCTTATTCATATCACCCAATTCAATTCCACTCTTCTCCACTTCCGCAGCAGAAGGGATACCGGGCAAATGACCTTTTTCTTTGATATATGTCTCGGTTTGCAGAAGGCTGGGAAGCTTGTAAGATTTGGCAAATACATAATCTGGCCAGTTGGCTATTTCAACTTTGATTTCATGAGCTCTTATTTTGCCATTGACAGCCAGTTTATATCCTTTGGTATCTGATGTACCAATCCCAACATCTCCATTCCCAGAGCCGAAAGTTTTGAAACTGAAACCGTTAACCGGATCTATAACAAAGTAGGAATAGTTTCCAAAATCACCAGATTTGGAGCTCTGAATACGAATTTGACTTTTCTGAATCGTATTCCCAACTTGTTCAAAATAGACGCCTCCAGCATCCTGGCCTGAATACAGATAATTTGTATCATAACCACCCCACCTAATCATTCCATTAATATGCAATTTCTGCAGTGGATTCATTGTTCCTATTCCCACATGCCCGTCATCGGGAAATGTATTTTGTGCGTTAGAAACTGAAATATTAAACAAGAATGCAATTAATATATAATATCTTTTCATCTCTTCTAAAAATTAATGTCCTTTTTTCTTTCTGTTACGGCTTTAAAAGCCCGACATGAACACGAGATCACCATTAGCTTTGATCAATGTTTTCGGTTTCCAATATTAACCAACTTCAGTGCAGCCCGTGTGCACTATAGAAGATTTAGAAAAAGATCGAAATACTAGTAAAGTCTAAAAAATGGTAAGACGGGGCGTGAAAACATCCTTTTTAATCCTTACAAAAATCCTTCGAAGAGAATCACTTCTTTTTTTATACACAAAACAGACGATCGTCTTCTCAAAAACTAAAAAAATAGATCACTGTGTACTTTATTTATTTACTTCGAGTTGAGCGACTTTTGTTTTAAGAATTTGATTTTCACACGAGATTACTTCCATCTTCTTATTGAAGTCAATCATGTACAAAGTAAGTTCTTCAATTTTTTGTAACAGCTTGATATTCATCTCTCCCAATTCAATTCCTTCTTTTTTCATTTTATCCGCAGAAGCCATTTCGGGTAAATGTTTATTAGCTGAGATGAAAGCAGCTATTTCTGTAAGAGGCATAAGGTTATGATCTTTTTCAAATACAAAGTCAGCACCAGCATCTATGGTTACTTTAATCTCGCGAGCTTTAATTTTACCTCCAACAGTAAGTTTTGCCTCAGGATCGAGATTGTTCACTGCAATACCAACATTTTCAGCAAAAGTCGCTGACATTCCTGATACTCTGCCATTGACCTGTAGTTTGTCTGTTCCGTTATCAGATGTTGTACCAATAAGGACATTTCCTCCAGAAGTTAAAGCCATCTTTGTGTTTGTGACACCGAAAGGCCCATAGGAGAAAAAATACTTAAAACTATCTCCCTGTCCTGACATGCCATGTTCCCATCCCGAAGAGTTTTGAACCTGATATTGTGTGTATGCGGGACTAGTGAAGGAGTTTGTATTTATCACAATTGGCACTTCTCCAGAGCTTTTGATCTCTAACTTAGCATTAGGATTCGTCGTGCCAATGCCTACTTTGCCTGCAATAGGTTGCAACAACAAAGTTTTCCAGCCAGTACCGTTATGAACTGCCCCAATAAAACCTGCATCATAATCTCCGCTAAATCCTATATTAACACCTTTTGCCGTAGTACCAGCTGCTAAACCTATAGTGTATCCAGGGCCAAAATCACCTGACTTTACATAATTTCCAAATTCACCAGTTCCAATGAACGTTGCGGAAGTCCCGGTCAATGCACCACCAAGGTTAAGAGTTGATGCATTTATAGACCCGTTTGTTAACCATCCGTTTGGAGTAACTATCCAATTAGGATAGTTTGAATTGTCACCAAACAAGCCATGCCCATTTGCAAAGCGCATATTTGCATAGTGATAAGTATCTGCATTCAGAAATAAGTTTCCACTCACCTGGTTATCGCTCCCAGCCGTTAAAGGCAAATACACTTGTGAATAAGTACAGATTGTCACCAATGTTGCCAAAGCAGTTGTAAATAATTTTTTCATTTTGAGAGTTAGGTCTACCACTAAGATAGAAGAAAAAAACCAGTTTGGGTCTCAGGTTGTATGAGAGGCGTTATTAGATTAATAAATTAAGTCTCGATCGCCATGCTGTATAGTGATCTTTGTGTTAACTAAAAGAAAATCGTTGAATCATTTCCAAGAAGTTTTTTCTTTTGAAATACTCATTTTTTGGCCAGTTCCTACCGATATAATATGATAAAAGAAAATTTATCCTACTCCATTACAAGAGCGTAACTAGGTGAGTAATTTTGAAATCTGTCCTGCTTACCGAACTAATTGTAACTAATGACAACTAGTTCGATCGCTGTACATCTCATCTGTGTTTAACGAACAAGGCTATATGCTGGCTCGATCAAAAATTTGTATCTTAATTGGGAAAAGGTTTAAAAAGTAACATTTAGGAACAAAAGATGAAGAATGCTTTATTAATAGTATTACTCTTTACAATCCATTTTTCTGCGAATGCGCAAAAAAAAATCAACGTTTCTTTAAAACGCGAGTTGGATAGTATTTATATTCTTGATCAAAAATATCGTGAAGCAACAAGCATATTAAATAGTGGGGGAAATGCGGATTCAATTGCTGCCAGCTTTCAGACTACAAAAAATGGACTTTTTATGTTTTTGATAAATGAGATGCAACGAGTAGATTCTTCAAACTTTGAAAGAATACGACTAATTTTATCAAAATATGGTTACCCCGGAAAAACATTAGTAGGAAGTTCCTCAAACGAAGTTGCATGGAATGTAATTCAGCATTCTCCACATATCAATAAATATATAAGTCTTATTGAAAAGGCTGCGAAAAAAGAGGAACTACCTTTTCCGCTATATTGTAAAATGCTGGACAGACTATTTATGGAGGAAGGCAAAGAGCAGGTCTATGGAACACAGATACAGGGGTTAAACAAAACTAATAACGAAACAGGAAAGAAAGAGTGGTATATGTTTGTTTGGCCTATTCGTAACGCAACTGATATAAATCTTAGAAGAAAAAAAGCAGGCTTTGATCAATCTATTGAAGCGTATGCCAAAACTTTTGGAATATCATATCAGTTGATAACTTTAGATGATGTAAAAAAAATGAAGTAATAAGCTTGAAGCCATTTAGATTCTGAGGAACGCCTTGAGGCCAACCGTAAAAACGGCAAGAGTAAAATGAAAGTATTGGGTCCGAGGATCTTGGTGAAGCAGTTGATACTGCAACTGCAAACAACTGTTGACGGTTATAACACAAGAGACATTACCACAAGGAACAAACATATTTTTTCAGTTACTTTAAGCTGCTTTTAGCACATCTAGAAAAATGTATGTGGTAGCGAAGTATAATGCTGTGATTAGCCTTACGCAATAATCAAATATGTACCCGAACAAAACTCAAAACATCATTTCCGGCATTAGAAAATATTACCCGGTTCCGGATACTTCAATCACACAATTGATTTCTCATTTGGAAGAAAGACAATACACTCGAGGTCATTTACTAGTAAATGCAGGGAAAAGAGACAGACATGTTTACTTCATCGAGAAGGGTTGTACCCGGACTTATTTCCTGATCAAGGGGAAAGACATCACCAATTGGTTCAGTTCCGAAGGGGATATTACATTTTCTTCTGAATCACTCTATCATAATGCACCGGCTTGCGAATATGTCGAAATTCTGGAATCCACTACGATTTTTGCTATCAGCATTGATCAGCTGGAACAAATGCTAAGATCGGACATTCACCTTGCAAACTGGTCAAGAATCATTCATCAGGAAGTATTGCTAAAAATGCAATCCATTCGGATTGATCGGTTATCGCTTACAGCAAAAGAACGTTACCATAAATTCTGCATTGAAAATCCCGGCCTGTTAAATCGAGTTAATTTGGGACAAATCGCCTCCTTTCTCGGAATCACACAACAATATCTCAGCAATCTAAGGGCTGACGTTCGATTTTAAGATAGATTAAAATATCTTCCATGGCATATATGTAAATTTGAAATACAAAAACATGGAATGAAATCAGAACTAGAAAAATGCCTTGCTGGGGAGCAGTTTAACACTTCAGATCCGGAAATCCAGACCATGATTCACCGGGCAAGATCTGTTACAAAAGAATACAATAGTACCAACAGCATCGATGGAACAAAGCGCCGTGAATTGTTATCGAAACTATTTAGCCAGATTGGAAGCAATGTAAATATTGACACGCCATTTTACTGCGACTATGGAAAACACATCTCAATCGGGAGTAATGTCATTATTAATATCAACTGCACATTCGTTGACTGCAATAAGATTGAAATCGGCAACAATGTACTGATCGCTTCCAACGTACAAATCTATACCGCTACGCATCCCGTAGATATTAAAGAGAGATTGAAAGCTGAATGGATTGAAGATCCAGAAAGCCCTTTCTTTCGCACTTTTGCACTCCCTGTTAAGATAGAAGACAATGTATGGATTGGCGGAGGTGTGATCATCCTTCCCGGGGTTACCATTGGTAAAAACGCAGTGATTGGTGCCGGAAGCGTGGTTACCAAATCTATTCCTGAAAATAGTCTTGCGTTCGGCAATCCTTGTCGTGTTGTACGTTCAATAAATAAGTAATGATATTACCGGTTGTACTACATAATCCATTGTTTGCAATGGCTCACAAATGTTTTCAGGGTCTTTGGCTATAGCTTTTTAGATATCAGCAAGTTCTTTCATTTCGTTTGCGCCATCTTACAAATTTGGCAATATAAACTCTCTTATTTTCGCCGCTATTATCTCATATTGTTCTTCCAGTAAGAAATGTTTTGAGTGTACTATTGTGACAGGTATTCCGGGCCGGGCATCTTCAAATTGTCTTCCATACTCTTCATACGACAAAAAGGGATCTGCATCACCCCAAATCAAT
>JAPSHM010000271.1 GCA_031179845.1 Pedobacter sp. | reverse complement strand
CGGCTTCAATAAGTTATCTGCAGAAACATAAACTCTGAAACGATCAATACGTAACTTCTCCGTTATTCTTTTTGGAAGTGTGTAACCCAACTGTACATTTTTCAACCGGAGATAGGAAGCATTTTCCAGCCAGTAAGTAGAAAGTCGCTGATTATAAGAATAACCGTATGCAAATCTTGGATATGTTGCTTCGGTATTCTCCGGCGTCCAACGATCAAGATGTATAGCCTGAGGATTCGAACTATTACTTACAAAAGCATGGCGGGCCGCACTTTGGATAAGACCGTCTGCTTTTCCTACTCCTTGCAGAAAAAAGCTTAAGTCAAATTGCTTGTAGGCAGCATTTCCCCTAAACCCGTAAGTATAACGAGGAATAGCACTTCCTATCACTTTCCGATCGTCCGCAGCAGTTATCTTGTTGTCGCCATTCAAATCTTTATAGATTATATCACCGGGCAGCATTGGATAACTGGAATCAAATGGGAACAAAGGTGTATATTTATTTGTAGCAGCGTCATAACTATAGTCGGTCACCTGTGAAATCCGTTCAGCTTCAAATCCATAAAATGCATCAATGGGAGAACCGACCAATTGCGCCAAATCCGCAAACTTACCAGGCGAATTACCTACGCTCTTAATCTCATTTTTAACGTCTGAAAGGTTCGCACTTACTCCATAACTAAAATCGCTGATCTTATCCTGCCATCCGACCATCAACTCCCAACCTTTGTTTTGCACTTTTCCTGCATTTTGATATGGAAATTCTTCATTTGTTCCAAGCACAGCAGGCAGCAATACTTTCAACAGGATATCATTGGTATTGTGAACAAAATAATCAGCTGTCACACTCATTCTGTTATTTAGGAGCCTCAGATCCAAACCAACATTTTTCTTACTCATTGATTCCCAAGTTAATAACTCATTAACAACGCCAGTCTGTCTGTAACCAACAGTTACCTCATTCCCAATAGGCATCGTATTTACGGAGCCAATAGAAGAAAGATAGCCAAAATCATCAACCTTATCATTGCCTTGCGTACCATACGAAGCCCTGATCTTTGCAAAATTAACTACGTTTCTTATTGGTTCAAAAAAAGACTCATTTGACAATACCCAGCCAGCCGACCCCGAAAAGAACCAGTTCCATCTCAACTCCTTTATGAATCTGGTAGAGCCATCGTAGCGGAAATTACCTTCCAACAAGTACTTATCGTTATAGGCATAATTTAGTCTTCCAAAGAAGGACCGCAGCGCATTCTGCCCACCCTCAGAATCATTCAATTGATTCCTGGCGCCAAGGTTAATGCCGCCCAAATCCTGTGTAGGAAGGTTAGTTCTGCTTGCTAAAAAATTCTGGCTAATATTTTCCTCTGAAGAGACCGCCAATAACCCTTTTACACTGTGCCGCTCTTCAAAAACTTTTTCATATTCTGCCATTCCAATTACAGTCTGGTACAAACCCCTATAATCTCTGTTGATAAATTTATTGGGATTATTTGTCTGGTATATCAATGAGTTATTGATCGGACTGTAATGATTAATCGTTTTCTCAAAAATTTCTCTGAACGAATTCGACTTTACCAGGCCGTATTGTGCCTTCAAGCGAAAATCTTTAGTCACATTTAAGGTCGCTTGTAAATTCGCGGTTATTTCTTGAGAAGAAAAAATGTTTGTACCCCCATCTGTAGCCATCGCTACAGGGTTTGGCGACCCCCCAAGATACCCCCAACCACCGGTAGTAAACCGAACAGGTACTAATGGAGAGATGTTATGAGCAGATTGAATAGGTCCGCTATTGTGATCTATAGCCGCACTTGAGCCACTATATATACGATCAACATATCCCAGATTAGCATCCAATTGCAACACGTCAAATAACTTTGTATTTAACCGTAACCGCACATTGTGTCGTTTTGAATGATAATTATCACCAGTAACCAATCCATCTTGATCCAAAAAACCGTAGGAAAGATAGTAGTTAAGATCTTGAGCACCACCGGAAAGATTAAGGTTGTGGTTTTGTTGTCCTGCACTCGACTTATACATCTCATCAATCCAGTTTGTATTTGCATAATAATTCAAGTCACTTCCACTCCTTGCAATCTCAATCTGTTCATCGGTATAGGTAGCGTTGTTGCCCGCATTAATTTGCGCCTCGTTTAGCAGCGTCATATAATCAGCAGACCCCAAAAACTTAGGTATAGCGGTAGGTGTTTGAAAACCGAAATAATTGGAATAACTCAATACAGGTTTTCCTCCATTACCCTTTTTTGTAGTTACAAGAATGACGCCATTTGCCCCACGCACTCCATAGATGGAAGATGAAGCCGCATCCTTCAACACAGAGATCTGTTCTATATCATCCATGTTTAATATGTTTAGATCTCCACCAGGAATTCCATCCACTACGATCAGTGGATCGTTGTCATTCATTGTCCCGATTCCACGGATGCGAATGCTTGTAGGACTACTTCCCGGCAATGCCGTAGCGTTAACTACCGTTACTCCTGGCATTTGCCCTTGCAAAGCTGACCCAACGGTAGTAGATGGCCTTCCAACCAGATCTTCACTTTTTACAGAACTTACAGCACCTGTCAGATTTGCTTTTTTCTGGGTACCATAGCCCACAACTACCAACTCCGACAAGGCGTTCAACTCCTCTTTTAATTTGACTTCTTTGAAGGCCGCCGAGCCAACTTTTTCCTCAAGCGGTGTAAAACCGATCATAGAAAAGACAAGCACGTCTGTTTTAAGCGCCTTTATTGTAAAGTTTCCATCACCATCAGATGTGGCACCGGTGTTTTTTCCTTTAACTCTTACATTAGCGCCTGCCAGTGGTATCGGTGGATTTTGCGTATCGATGATCCGACCTCTAACCGTTAGTACACTATCCTGTGTGGAAACAGTAGCACCTACCTTTTTAGTAATGACAACAGTCTGATTATGGATTGAAAAAGTAAAAGGTTGTCCGATTAGACTCTGCGTTAAGGCATTTTCAAGGGTAGAATTTATAAAATTAACGTCAACGGGCCTGGCCTCTTTCAAGTCGTTATATTTATAAAAAAAAAAGTACCCGCTTTGCTTTTCAATCGTTGAAAATATATTTTCAAGTGGAACTTTTTTCCCCTTGAAATTGATGCTTTGAGAAAATCCTTTAGCGCCAACATGGAGACAAATAACTAACAATAATGCTGTGAGTTTCATAATTAGAAACATTTTGTGTGGCAAGCCCTGTTCATTATGGACTTTACCACATAAGTAAAATTTCATACTTTTGTAGAATTGGATTAAATGATAAAATGGTCTGTCAAGAGATTTTTTAAGCTTGATCCTTTCTCGGAAGATGTTCGCGCATCTTCCGTTTCTTCGATCAGCTACTGGAATTTTTGAGTCTGAATTGTTTACATACGCTGGTTCTTTTATGATTTAATAATGATTTTTCTTCCTTTAATCTGATACCTGATCTGGCTCAGTTCGAAAATTTTCAATACTTCTTTAATATTTTCACGACGCCTGATTTTGCCTACAAATAGGTCGGACGGGATCACCCCTTCATATACAACATCGATATCGTACCATCTTGCCAGCTGACGCATGATAAAGCGGATGTCCTGTTTATCAAACTTAAAATAACCGTTCTTCCAGGCAACAGCCGCTTCAGTATCTGTCTCACGAACCGCTATTTGATTAGTGGTTGATACAATCGCCTGTTGACCAGGTTTTAGTACCCGATAGTTGTTGCTCAAACTCACTTGAACAGCGCCTTCAAGTAAGGTTGTCTTGATTACCTCCTCATCCTTGTAGGACATGACGTTGAAATGGGTACCCAACACCTCTACTTTCAATTGCCTGCTTTTTACAATAAAAGGTCTTTTTGTATCTTTAGCAATTTCAAAGTAGGCTTCTCCAATCAGCTCAACACTACGTTCAGAACCATTAAATGCTGCTGGAAAATGCAAAGTTGATGCAGCGTTTAACCATACTTTACTCCCGTCCGGCAAGATCACCTGATACTCTTCTCCCCTGGTAGTGGTCAATATATTAGTTGACTCAGCGGAGTTTATAGCTGAGTTTGCCTTTGCTTCCGACTGTTGCAGGTCATAGACCAATTGCCCATCTGCACTTTTTCGAATTACCGCGCCTGCCTGTCTGGCTAATTCGCCATTTGCAACATCCGATAAAATTATCTTTTTACCGTTAGCCAGCGTCAATGTAGCCCTATGCTTTCCCGGTTCAATAACATCAGACACCAGCTGGGGTATAACCTCAGTGGCAGGCATCTTTTTGTAATAAAACAGGCCCATGCCAAGAGCCATCACTAACGCAGCAGCATAAGGATACCAACTGCGCACAATGCGTCCGGATGACTTTGAATACGATTGCGCTTCCAACTCCGCCCACATAACTGCTTTAACCTCTGCATCATCAATATCCAGGTGGTCATTCTGCCTTTTATCAGCTTCATTTACATACCAATGTTCTACCAATGCCCTTTCTTCCTCAGTACAAGTGCCTGCAAGATATTTTTTATAGAGTATTTCCGCTTCTTGATTCGCCATATCGTTCCCGGCTAAAAGTAGCCGTATAATGATAAGAAAGCTCAGCAGCAATTTTGTATAAGAAAATTTTGTTTTTTTTTAAAAGAAGATAAGCAACAGGCTGATCCTGGTGCGTAAGATCCTTAGCGCATTACTCATTTGCTTCTTAACGGTGTGGTCAGTAATACAAAGCTTTTCTGCAATTTCCCGGTAGGAATAATCATGCTTACGGCTGAGTTCAAACACCATCCTCATCTTTCTAGGTAAATTGGCCGTCTCTGTCTCAATGATCTTTGCGAGTTCCTTACCATTTATCAGCTCATCTGTACTGTATGCTCCCTCTTCTATCGCAACTTGCAAAGAATCCATATAGTCAGACCTGACCTTACTATGATCGATCTGATTTAAGGTTTTGTTTCTGACAGCCGCATACAAAAAGGAAGATAAGGAAGTATGCAGCTCAAGCGCATTGCGCCTGGCCCATAACATCACAAATACATCTTGCACTACATCCTTCGCCAGATCTGCATCTTGTAGCATTCTAAGCGAGTGCCGGTAAAGTGAAGACCAATACCTTTCATAAATCTCCTTATAGGCGTTATGATCTTCATGCTGTAAAAGGTGAAGTAATTCAGTATCTTTCAGGGACTTATATTTTATCATTACTAAAAAGATCCTTTACTTAATTTCAAGTATTAGAATTGCCAATATTATTGATTAATATCCAATGGATGACCAATTCGCATGTTAACATATCATTAAGTATGCACCTTCTTAATTTAGGTAAAACAAAAAAGCCTTCTTCCAAATGTTATGAAAGAAGGCTTGAACATATGAAGTCTTACCTAATTATTCGTAATTAAGTGGCGCTTCTTTCTTAATCACAGCAGCACCAATTAAACTAGTAATCAGGCCAAGTAAGGTGTAAGTAATGGCAGCACCGAAACCGATAAAAAAGATCATA
>JAPSHM010000270.1 GCA_031179845.1 Pedobacter sp. | reverse complement strand
GCTTGTAGAGCCTGTACAAAGCCGCAGACCTGAATTCCTGCCCATCGAGTTTTTAAAAGAGTTAAGAACAGTTACAGACAATTCTGGTACCGCTCTAATTTTTGATGAAGTGATATCAGGTTTCCGTTTTCATCCCGGCGGAACACAGGCAATGTTTGGCATAAAAGCTGATCTTGGCACTTATGGTAAAGTAGCTGGTGCTGGGATTTCAATAGGTATTATTGCAGGCAAGCGTAAATTTATGGATGCCCTGGATGGTGGCTTTTGGCAATATGGCGACGATTCTATTCCTGAGATTGGTGTAACCTATTTTGCAGGTACATTTGTGCGTCATCCCCTGGCACTTGCAACGGCAAAGGCTTCATTAAATTACATGAAGGCGCAAGGTCCAAAGTTACAATTTGACTTAAACGAGAAGACAAAATACATTGCAGACAAACTGAATGTAATTTGCAGCAGATTGAAGGTGCCCATGTATATTGCTCAGTTTGGTTCTTTATGGCGGGTAAAATTCAAAGAGGAATATCCTTATACTGAATTGTTTTTTACCTTGATGCGCTATAAAGGAATTCATATCCTTGAGGGGTTTTCTTGTTTCCTTACAACTGCCCATACCCAATCGGATATTGATCAGATTGTAAACACTTTTGAAGAATGTTTAACAGAATTGAAATCAGTGAATTTTATTCCTGAGTACAAGGAAGATATTGCTGAAACAAAAAGTGGGATTGCCACGGAGGCGTTAAACCTACCTCCTATTCGGAATGCCAAACTTGGGAAAGATAAAGTTGGAAATCCGGCCTGGTTTGTTGAAGATGAAAAAAATCCTGGAAAATATCTTCAGGTAGAATAATTGCAATTGTTTAAAACGATAACTATGGCAAATCTTATTCCAATTGATTTTAATCCTTTCGAAAAAGGAAAAGAAATAGAAAAAATTACTTTGACGAATGATTCTCAAAGAGAAATATGGCTTTCTTGTATTCTTGGAGGCGACCCAGCCAATCTAGCCTATAACGAATCGAGTTCTCTTGAACTCATCGGGACCCTACATATCGAATGTTTAAAAAAATCAGTACATCAACTTATTTTACGACATGAGGCTTTAAGATCAACCATTAGCGCAAATGGAGAAACCCTGATCATATATCAGAATTTTCCTGTTGAATTAAATATTCAGGATATTTCTGAACTGGCACCGGGTGAACAAGAAATATCCTTAAGTACTTTTCTAAAACAGGAAATGAACACTGCCCTTAATTTGCAGGAAGGCCCACTTTTTAAAACCTTTATACATCGCCTCGAAGATAACAAACATTATTTCACGTTGATAAAACATCATGCCATCGGCGACGGCTGGTCGACAGGCATCATTTTGGAGGATTTAAGCAAACTGTATAACGCTTATAGGAAAGGCTACGACATTGAATTGCCCCGTCCAGCCCAAATCAGCGATTATGCCGCTGAACAGGAACTTTTTAAAAGAACACCGGCATATCAGCAAACAGAAGCTTATTGGTTGAACCTTTATAAAGACAACGTGCCTGTGGTTGACCTACCTACAGATAGACCGAGACAATCGCCTAAAACTTATAACGGTAGCCGCGTTGACCACTCGCTTCCAGATCACTTGGTAAATCAGTTGAAACAAATGGGTGCAAAGGCAGGCTGCAGCCTGGTTACGACTTTGCTTAGTGCATTTGAAGTTTTTATTTATCAAAAGACAAATCAAAAGGATGTAATTGTAGGCCTTCCGGCTTCTGGACAATCCGCCTCAGAATTGTATGATTTAGTAGGTCATTGTGTAAATCTGCTTCCACTTAAAAGTACAATAAATCCTAAACAACAATTCTCAGCATATTTAAAAAAGCGAAAAGGAGAAATTCTGGATGCTTATGACCACCAGAGACTTACTTTTGGGGAACTCATCAAAAAGTTGTATATCCCCAGAGATAGTTCCCGCATAACGCTTGTACCAGTAATATTTAATATTGATATGGGAATGGACCAATCTGTCTCTTTCGATGGCCTAAAACATAGATTGATCAGTAATCCAAGGGAATTTGAAAACTTTGAAATATATCTGAATGCTACCGGCTCCAGGGACGGCATCGTGCTGGAATGGTCTTACAATAAGGATTTGTTCGACAGCGAAACCATCGAACAGTTTCATAAAGATTATGAAACTTTGTTACAAAAGGTAGTGGAAAATCCGGATATAGTTATAACCGACCTGAAGGAAAAAAAAGCAGGTGGTAACTTAAATAAAAATGAACGGAGCATAAGTGTACCTGTTGATAGCACATTAAACGAACTGATTTATGCTGCTGCAAAAAAATATGGTAAGCAAACGGCAGTTAGTTTTAACCATACTTTTATTACTTATCAGGAGCTAAACGAAAAAGCCAACCAGCTTGCGCATTTGTTAATCAGCAAAAATGTTAAACCGGGAGATAAAATTGCACTATCTATTGATCGTTCTGTGGAAATGGTTGTTGCTTTGTTGGCTGTTATCAAAACTGGTAGTGCTTATGTACCTTTAGATGTGAGTTATCCGGCTGAGCGAATAAACTTTATCATTGAAAATTCGGAAGCAAAGTTTCTACTGATTTCAAAAAAGAATGCAAATAAATTTACTGAAGTTGAAGATCGGACACTGTTTATCGAAGATACAATCAAGGAAGCCACAAAATTCTCTGCTGAAGATCTGGTTGTAGAAACCCAGAAACATAGTCTGATTTACATTTTACACACCTCAGGTTCAACAGGTAATCCTAAGGGTGTATGTATGGGGCAAAATGCATTGGTCAATTTACTGCTATGGCAGGAAAAGCATTCAATAGCAGATTTACATACGAAGACATTACAGTTTTCACCGCTTAGTTTTGATGTATCCTTTCAAGAGATCTTTGTGACCTTAACCAAAGGTGGGACACTGGTGCTTATCACAGAAGAATTAAGGTTTGATCCTTTCAAGTTGCTGAAACTGGTCTGTGAGCAAAATGTGAATAGGATTTTCCTTCCTTTTGTTGCTTTGCAAGCCATTACTGAAAGTGCAGTAGCCAGTAAGCTGTATCCAGAGGGGTTAAAAGAAGTAATGACTGCCGGAGAGCAATTGAAAATTACTCCTCAGATTGTTAAATTTTTTTCCGAAATCCCTGGTGCTGTATTGTATAACCAATATGGACCGACAGAAGCCCATGTTGTAACGGAATTGAAATTATCTGGGAATCCCGAAAAATGGCCCAGCCTTCCAAACATCGGTAAAGAGATTTTTAATACCAGGATCTTTATTCTTGATGAGCAATTGACTGAATTAGAGGAAGGTGATATTGGAGAACTATGCATCAGTGGCTTATGTCTTGCAGAAGGATACCTGAATTTACCTGAAATGACTGAAGAAAGATTTACACAATTGCCGGGATCAGCAACAAGGATTTATAGAACTGGCGATCTTGCCCGTTTTCTTCCTGATGGAAATATTGAGTTTCTCGGCAGAAGAGACAACCAAGTGAAGATAAGAGGTTATAGAATTGAATTGGGAGAGATTGAGGTGCATTTAAATAAGCAAGAGGGTATCAAGCAAGCCGTAGTTAATGTGCAGGAGGATGCAAATGGAAACAAAAAGTTGATTGCTTACTTAACTTCTGATAACATTGAGTTGGGAAAAGAAGGAAAGGTTTCATGGCATGAGCGCTGGGATTCAATATATGATTCAGGAGTAAAATCAGAGAAAACGAAAGCAGGTGAAAATTCAAATGAAATTCTTGAACTATTAATAGGAAACCAACTTTCTAACGCTGAGGATTATAAGGCACAGGCCAACGAATGGAATGCCGAATCAACCAATCGAATAAGGGTAATAGGTGCAAAAAATATAGTTGAAATTGGTTGTGGTGGAGGTCAGTTTATTACTGACCTGGCTCCTACTGCTGAAAAATATTTTGCCACCGATTATTCGGAAATTGCAATTAACTACATTAATAAAAAAATCAAAGTCCAGCCTGAGAAATGGAATAATGTTACGGCTGTTGTAGCGGAAGCTAATGATTTCAGTAAAATAGCTGGTCAAACACCAGACCTTATTTTGATCAATAGCGTAATCCAGTATTTTCCAAATACTAAGTATTTATTCAGTGTGATTGAACAAGCTGCAAATGCGGTTAAAACAGGATGTATTTTCATTGGCGATGTGCAAAGCCGGTCGACGCTGAAAATGCACCATGCTTCAGCGCAATTGCTACACAGTCCTGATCAGCTGAGCTTATCAGACTTTGAGGAAAGGGTAACCAGGAGGATCAATATTGAAGATGAGTTCACCATAGATCCTGAGTTCTTCTATTTTATCAAGAACAGAATACCACAAATTACCCACGTTGAGGTACAGTTAAGAAAAGGCATTTTTGTAAATGAAACTACAAAATATCATTATGACGTTTGGTTATATGTTAAGTCGCCAGTAATTGTTAGTGTACCAGATGAAATTATTGACTGGAAATTTTTTAAGCATTTTTCTGAATTGGAAGAAAAACTAGTCCAATTACCTCAAAAAACCATAATTATAAGCAATGTTCCTAACCAGAGAGTATGGAATGATTATAATTTAGTTCGTGCTTTAGAAGACTTGCCTTCTTCAAGTACAATCGCAGACCTCAAAGCAGTTTTGGGTGAAAGTGTAAATGATTTAACCTTTTGTCCTAATGTTTTTTGGGACTTGGGAGAAAGACTTGGCTTTGAAACCTATATTAGATGGCCAAATAATGGATCTGAAGGAAGTTTTGAGGTGGTATTTATTCCTAAAGATGACGCTATAAAAAATGGCTGTATTGGCCCTACTGCCCTGATACCTTCGAAATTCAAAATCGAAGACTTTGATGATACACTTAACATCATTATAAAATCAAGTAATAACGAACTGGTTGCATCATGGAAAAACAACCTTAAAAAAGTATTGCCTGAATATATGGTTCCCAATGAGTTTGTCATGCTCAACAAGTTGCCTTTAACGGGTACAGGGAAAATTGACAGGAAAGCACTTCCTGCTGTTTCAGAATCTCATTCATCTAAAAGTGTCCATTCTTTTGTTGCACCAAGAACATCGGCTGAGCGCTTGGTTGCAGATATATGGTCAGATGTTCTGAACATTAAAGAAATTAGCATAGATAGTGATTTTTTTGAGCTAGGAGGGCATTCCCTGATCGCTGTTAAAGTTATGGTAGCTATAGAAAAAGAAACAAGCAAGCGCCTGCCTCTGGCTACCTTATTTGAAAACTCAACAATTGAAGGATTAGCAAAAATGATTGTTGCCAATGAGGAAGAAATTAGTTGGGATTCTTTGGTCCCCATCAAAAAAACAGGTAATAAAATTCCAATTTATCTAATTCATGGCGGTGGATTAAACGTTCTTGTTTTTAATCCTCTAGGGAAATACATGGATAAAGAGCAGCCGGTTTATGGCATGCAGGCCTTAGGTCTTAACGGAAAAACTAAATTACTGTATGTGCGAAGGGTGATCCGCCAGCTGGTTCAAAGCAGCCAGCAACTTAGGTAGGCCGGCAAAAG